>SLOG01000238.1 GCA_007132635.1 Limnochordia bacterium | reverse complement strand
TACCTTTACTTTCTCCAAATCGCCTTCATCCAATAAATCTCGAACAGCCGCATAGATGTCCTCAAAGCTCATGGGAATGACCTCCTTTTTATGAGGCCGCTACATTCAGTGAAGTCACGGCCTCTGGCAATTGTTCTGTCCACTTCCAGCGTCGTAAAGGGTCGCCATCGTCCACGTGTCTTCACTTCCTTCCTGAGAGATTTCTTGGCTGTTGCCGTTGAGGGTCCGGGTAACCGTTCAATAGAAAATCCCGATACAACCTCCGATACAACCTCCTATGCAAGTCAAAAAGGCCCCTCAAAAAGAGAGGGCCCTCTGTGGTAAACACAAATAAACCGCCTCCCTTGTCGAGCTTTAGCACTATAGAGTTAGGGCGTTTGCCCGGCTACATTAGATCATACCTTAATCCGATAAGATCTGCTTACCCATTGGTGTCTCTCGACATTTTTGGGCAGTAGCTCATCCTCCATAGGAGCCTCACCTAACGAAGAGGTAACCTTTAAGTTAATGGTAGCAGAGGTCTGAGAAGTTGTCAACACACCGTAAGTAGACACAGGCCTTCCTAGCTAAGCACTGTCGAAGATGCTATACTGAGAAGCAGTTTATTGTGTAGAACCGAGCGGTGAGGAGATGGCTATGACTCTACTTGTGGTTTTCCTTTTAGCAGGACTTATTGTGGGTTACCAGCAGTGGCTCCCCGATAGGTGGGCGAAGCTTCCTGGGATCATCACGACAGGGGGTTTGTTTGCGCTCCTTTTTCTCATGGGCATGCAGATAGGCTCGAGCAGCGTTGTAATCCAGGAAATCTTTGTATACGGCGGCCAAGCGTTTGTCTTGGCGGCAGGGGCCGTAGTAGGAAGCACGGCTGCAGTTTGGGCGGCCGTGCGCTTAGCAGGCTTGGGGGGCAGTGGTGACGATGACGCTTAAAATCATTCTCCTTGTAGTTTTGGGCGCTGTTATTGGTTTGGCATTGCCAATGCAGGACTTGACTGTGTTGGACGGGCTGATTTCAACTGCTCTCTGCTTGCTCCTCTTTGGTGTCGGGCTGAGTCTTGGCCGTGACCGTCATTTGTTTTCTAGTATGCGGTCGCTTGGTCGTGTTGTGTTGGTAGTGCCTGTGGGTGTGGCAGCAGGCTCGATTATCGGAGCATCGTTAGCGGGGTTTGTGCTCGGTCTTCCACTGAACGAGTCTGCGGCTATCGGCGCGGGCTTTGGCTGGTATAGCCTGTCGGCAGTGTTGATATCGCGGGTGTATGCTGTGGAGGTCGGCGCGCTTGCATTCCTGTCCAATGTACTTCGGGAGCTCGTTGCGTTAGCCATTATTCCCTGGATAGCTATTCGTTTCGGATATCTTGCCGCCGTGGCGCCTGGCGGTGCGACGGCTATGGATGTGACTCTGCCTATTATAGCGAAGTCGACTGACAGTAAGACGACGCTGGTGGCCTTTGTTACTGGCGTACTGCTTTCACTCGCCGTTCCTGTTCTGGTACCCCTGCTAATTGGTCTAGGAGGCGGTTAATCCCGTCTGTTTGCTCTCACGAGTGCAAAAGAGGTTTTACGGTGATGGCGGTGGAATAAGGAAACGGAGATGGCTCGTAGAGCCGCCAACACAAACAGTAAAGGAGTGGCAAGTACGTGAACCTGCAGAATGCAGCCGAGACAGTGCTCAAACAGTGCATGGGTGCCTCCGAGGGAGAAACCCTCTGTATAGTCTACGATTGGGAAAAAGAAGCAATTGCCGAGGCCTTAATGAGCGTGGGAATGGACCTAGGGCTGGAAGTTGTGTCGGTGCAGATGCCTATCGCAGCTAACGACGGAGCTGAACCACCCAAGAGCGCCGCACTGGCTATGCGAGGGGCAGATATCGTGTTATGTGTTACCACCCGGTCTCTTAGTCACACAAAAGCTCGCCGCGAAGCCAGTGCAGGCGGTGCCCGGATCGCATCGCTGCCCGGGGTGACGGAAGATATGCTGATACGGACGATGGCGGCCGACTACACGGCGGTGGCGCAGCGGGGTGGAGTACTCCAAAAGGCTCTGCTCGAGGCACACAAGGTTCATATTATTACGGAAGCTGGGACTGATCTGACGATGGACATCACTGAACGAGATCCGGGCAACGATACGGGTCTTCTGCATAAACCCGGTAGTTTTGGCAACCTCCCAGCGGGTGAAGTAGCCTTGTCACCCGTGGAAGGCACAGCACAGGGGGTTTTGATCGTGGACGGTTCAATGTCTGGGGCTGGAAAACTCGACGAGAGCATTCGTATTGAGGTAAACAGGGGTTTGGCCGAGCGGATTTCTGGTGGGCGAGCTGCGCAGCGAATCCGCGAGCTTATAGAGCCACTCGGACAAGCCGCTCATAACATAGCAGAGTTAGGCATTGGCACCAATGACTGCGCCAAGATTACCGGTCGTGTGCTGGAAGATGAAAAGGTCATGGGGACTATCCATGTTGCCTTAGGTAACAATGCTGGTATGGGCGGCACGGTGGATGTAGCGATTCATCTTGACGGCGTGGTGCAGTCCCCTACAGTGATATTGGATGATACGATTGTCCTCATGAAAGATGGAACGCTTCAGATTTGAAGCAGACACACGCTTGTCTGCAAAGAGAAGCCGGCGGAGAAGGTATTGCCTTCTGCAGCCGGCTTCTCGTCGGTCACTTGGATTTGGCAGGGAACTCGGTAAGCTCGGCCTGACAGATGGCTTCAGCTAGTTGAATACAGGCCTCCACATCACCGATATCTACCATCTCAGAAGCGCTGTGAACGTAGCGACAGGGGATGGAGATTGTGCCGCTTGGCACGCCCTCATGGGTTATGTGTATGACTCCTGCATCCGTGCCCCCTCGTTCGAGGACCTCAAATTGGTGTTTGATTCCGTGGTGTTCAGCAAGGTTTGTCATGAGAGAACGGACTTTTGGATGTGCAACTAATGATGAGTCCTTGATCTTTATAGCGGCACCCTTGCCTAAGGAGACATCCATACGTGCTGCCTCGGGTGTATCGCCTGTGCGCGTGACATCAACTGCAATACCTAGGTCTGGATTCACTGCAAAAGCAGCCGTTCGGGCGCCCCGCAGTCCTACTTCCTCTTGACTGCTGAACACAAAGCAGACATTGTGAGCACTGCGGCTGCCAATCCGTTTAAGTGTTTCGATTAACACGACGCAGCCTATGCGGTCATCCATACTTTTGGCGGCCATACGCTGGCCCAGATCAACAAACTCTCGATGAATAATGCCGAAGTCGCCAACCCGCACTTGTTTCTGAGCTTCGTCTCGAGTCGGCGCGCCTATGTCCAAGAACATCTTTTCAATGGAGAGGTCCTTAAGACTGCCTTTTTCGCGGCCGATAACACCAATGGTGCCGCTGGCAAAGCGGACACGATTCCCAACTAATGTCTGAGAGTCAAGACCGCCAACGTTCGAAAAACGCAGAAAACCGTTCTCGTCGACATGCGTAACGACAACACCGATCTCGTCAGTATGGGCAGAAAACATGATTGTGCGGTCAGAAGACCCCTTTTTCCAGACGAGAAGATTGCCCAAGGCATCAATGGAGATATCATCGGCATGGGGTGCGACGAGTTCTCGGATGGTGTCCGTTACCGCTGTCTCATATCCCGATGGTCCGAACGACTCGACTAGGCGTTGTATTAGGTCTTTCATTATATTGTTTCACGTCCTTTCAGCGATGTGACGAAGGCTTTTATCAGCCGCAGCGCGGCGTCATAGTCATGGCGGCTCATGACCGCAGATGGTGAGTGGATGTAACGGCAAGGGATGGATATTGTAGCCGTCGAAACTCCAGTCTTTACAGCTTGGACAGCTCCCGAGTCCGTACCACCGGACGTAAACCGCCGCATCTGCACCGGTATCCCTTGCGAGTCTGCCGTCTCGAGCAGCCGCCGCACGAGTTTGGGGTCAGGAATCACAGAACTGTCCATGAACGTAAGGCAGGGACCAGCACCAACTGTTGTGCAGTGTTGGTGCTGGTCGATGCCGGCAACATCCGATGCCGTCGTCCCCTCTAAGGTTAAGGCCAGTTCGGGTTCGACAGCATACGCGGCCGGGCCGGCTCCCCGAAGACCGACTTCTTCCTGCACCGTAAAGACTGCGAAGAGGTCCACAGGCAGCGGTTCGCTGAGAAGGTCCACTAGCAGGGAGCAGCCCACACGGTCGTCGAATGCCTTCCCCTTAAACCGCTCTGCACCAAACTCCTCGAATTTCGTTGTGAAATACGCATAGTCCCCGATACTCACTAGCGCTTCCGCT
>SLOG01000147.1 GCA_007132635.1 Limnochordia bacterium | reverse complement strand
CCCATCACCAAATCACTCACACAGATTCCAGGAACTTCACACAGTCACTAGGAAATCCGGAAACGTTGGCCTGACATCCTTCTAGAAATTCCTCTTTACCTTGATCGAAACAAACCACCCAGAAACGCCTTCCATTATTGAATTGGAATCCTAACAGGTACCTTGCCGCCTTCTACACCATCGGGTCCTGTAACACTCACATAGTAGAAGAGATCCCCGCTGCCAGGCGCAACCCGCAAACCAGCACGATATGTCTCGCCAGCAGCCTTGCGCGTGAAGGTCCCATCTGTGCGACGCTCATACCATGTGATCTCGCCTTCTCCCTGACTTAGACGAGCCTGAAGGTTAACGTTCACAGAAACCGAGCTAAACCCGGTCGGACCTTCTATGGGTTCGACAGGATCGACGTCCAAATAGTAGTTAGGGTCAAGAATCTTGGTCGGATCATACATGGCGATGTACTTGGAGACGATCGGCGCAGCATGCGTGGCATTTCCGTTGATACCGGCATGGTCGAAGAAACCGGCAAACCACAACTCGTCACCGCGCACCGCATGAACGACTTCCGAACCCACAACATGAGCCTGGCCCTCTCGCAGCAGGCCTCCGCCCACCGGACTCAACTCACCCGTTACAGTATCCAGGATAGCCACGTTGTGGAGCTGGTTCCACTCCTCATCATAGATAAAGCTGCCAGTCAAGAGCAGATGCCGGTCATCCAACCAGGTCATCTGGTTGACATCCCGCGACACCCCACCCGTGGTGTTAGCTTGGCCCCAAGTGTCCGTTTTCGCATCGTACCGGGCTATACCATAGGTCTCCACCGAATGACGCGATAAGAGGTCAGGGTTGCGGTCGAGTATAGCTAGCGTACCACCGGCATAGAGATTGCCGTCTCTGTCCAGAGCGAGCGCAAGCACCCTCGGAAAGCCTTCCTGCAGAAAACCAGAGAAATTGTTGAAGCCAGCTTCCAGCGTCTTTGCCGGCAGCCCCGGAAGTCCATCGGGATAGTGACCGGCATCAAGTTCGCTCAAATTTGTGAAGTCGCCTCGCCCAACCGGGCGCCAGTCGTTCGCCTCGTAATCCCATTGAGCTACGTTGTACGCCATGCGAGCGTGTGTGGTTGGCACAGGGCCGTAGAAATTGAACGTTCCCGCTACATAGATCTTTGGGGGCGACTGTGTGGTATCCATAACGATACTATAGATACCTTTAACGGGTTTCGTCGGATCCTCAGCCTTCAAGTCGTGGCCCATGAGATGATACTCACCGTTCGCATCGATGCGAAGCGCTGCAGCCACGTCCAACGGAAACTCGACACCAGGCATTTCCAGGGTTGGCGCCCAGTTGCCCACCAGGTACAGATCCCCCGTGCGTTCATCGTAGGCGATATCGTTGATTACACCAGTTCCGCCGCGAGCCGAATTCCCAACAACTTCCTGTCCTTGGTACGTACCCCGGATCTCCGACCAACTGCCATCCGCAGGGTCATAGACGCCGATGCCGCTGTGACTGCTGATAGCACCGTAAGCATAGAGTTTGCCCTCTATAGCTTTGACACCCTCCGGTGGGCTTTGAATGCCATCCCCTCTCTGCCAGGCTATGCGTTCATAGCCGCGGTCAGGATGGAAGGTCCAGGCATACCAGCGAGTGCCCCGCTCGGCTTCCCAACTGCCGCCGAAGTAGAGCGTATCGTCGATCCAGGCAATACCACGGATATTCGGTGCATCGATCCCATCGTTCATGCCAATCATCGTGCGGGTTTCGTTCCGCTCTGGCGCAGCGAAAGCTCGAGACCAATGCTCGGAGCCTTTCGGCGGACCCGTTGAAGGAACGTGTTCCCGGTACGAGGTGTTCATATCCTCCACTACTGGTGGATTCTCCAAGAAGTTGATCGTCGGATTCCAGCGTGCCAGGTAATGGGACTGGGATTCGGCGGGTGCATTGCGCCCGAAATTCTCAGGCCCAATGTGGTTGAAATCGCCGGCGAAGTAAATGTCGTTCCCAATGGTCGTCAGGCGGACTTCAGGCATAACCCGGGATGACAGGCCGGAACCAAGGGTATGCCAGGTATTTGTCGCCGGATCATACGCCACGACGCAATGGGCGGCATCGCCATTGTTGAACCCTTCGTAGAACTCGTTCGCTGCCCTGCGCCCTCCGAAAGCGCCGGAGAAATAGATGAGTCCGTCAGCAGCCTTTGCTATGCTGAAGACATCTCTACCCACGCCTCCTCGGCCCGTCGGGTCAGTCCATGCATTCTTCTCATAGTCCCAACGGGCTATGCCCCGCAGCGGTTCTTGCCCTTCTCCTTCAGAAAAACTGCCCACTATCCAGATATCATCTCCATCAATGAGAAAATCACGCACAACAACCGTGTCGAAAGCGATAAAATCAGCTGCGCGCTGCAGAATTCCTGCCGCTTTGCCGTATGATCCGTCACGAGGAAAGTCGGACGGAAACGGAATCCATCCTTCATCCTCGCGCCAAGCAGCGAAACCAGTCGAGTAACTGGCCGTCGACAGCGAGTTTTCCGGATTCAGCCCATTACCGCCCACGTAATGCCACGTGCCGCCGATATAGACAGTTGATGGGCTTGTAGATGTATCGACATAGATCCGGCGCACTCGCGGATGGCCGCCTCCCGGCCCGGAAGGAATAATCTCGTACGTGCCCGTGCCAAAGTTAAACCGGTGAAACGCGTTGCTCCGCGTGGGGAGCTGAAGCGGAGCCCCGACAAACGAGCCGCCAATGTAGAGGTAGTCTCCTTGAGGATCATAGTCCAAGGATTGAATGGATCCACCCGGGCTGATAGTGCCGTTATACTGCACTCGCCCAAGCGGCCGCCACTGGTCTGGACCAGGTTCATTCGGATCGAAAACAGCCAAGGCGTTCACCCTATGATAGCGGTTGCCGCCGGCATTATCGAGCCGCATGAATTCACCGCCGACCACCAGCCGACCATCTGGTAGAAAGACGAAATCATTGATGACCCCGTCCGGGCCGACGCCTCCCTGAGCAGAGTGAAAAAACGCTACAACCTCATATCCAGCATCCGGAGACCATGTCCAGAGGTGCCAGGATTGGTTGGTAAGCCGTTTAGTAAAGTCCCGTGCATCAATGCCTGCTTCCCATACGCCAGCCATCCATAGTTTTCCGTCGTGCCACTTCATCTGGCGGACCGACGGAGAGCCTACACCGTCTGCCATTCCTGTCGCGGCAGACATATCGGAGACTTGGGCCGGCATGGGAAACTGTCGCGACCAATGCTCATCTCCCGCCCCAGCTGCCGCACTCGGAATCACGGATAAAGCGAGACCCAACGCTAAAAAAACCCCGACTACGTACCAATGTACTGACAACCGACTCTGCGACGCGACCGTGATTGAGTTGTTCAAAACAGAACCCTCCTTTTCTCTGACCCATTAGCAATCCGAACCACAAACAGCGCCTCCCCTCCTTTTTCGCTCTTGCAAAACACAACTGATTTGCCACACTCTTGGAAATACAATTACGATATTCGCCATCATTACTGCAGGCTCCTGCCCTTCCAAGAAAAAACATGGAATTTCTAACCAGTCAAAAAAAGAGTCCTCGCCCGCTCTCCTGCGGGCAAGGACTTCTGGAATTGACAAGCATAAAGCATGACACACCTTGCAGTACACTTTGCTAAGCGAGGTCAAACCGGTCTGCGTTCATGACCTTATTCCAGGCTGCTGCAAAGTCCGTGACAAACTTCTGCTGTGCATCATCGCTGGCATAGACCTCAGCAATGGCACGAAGCTCGGCATTGGAGCCGAAAACCAGATCGACTCTCGTCGCCATCCATTTCGGTTCGCCTGTTTTCCGGTCCTTGCCCTCGAAGGTTTCTCGGTCGTCCGAGACTGCTGTCCACTCGGTGTTCATGTCCAGCAAGTTGACGAAAAAGTCATTGGTCAAGGTTTCCGGATTCTCAGTCAACACGCCGTGCTGTGACTGGAGGTAGTTAGCGTTCAACACACGCATGCCGCCGATGAGTACCGTCATTTCTGGAGCAGTCAGGCCGAGAAGCTGTGCTCGATCGACAAGCAGCTCTTCCGCAGGCACTGCATACTTGGCCTTGCTGTAGTTGCGAAATCCATCGGCTTTCGGTTCTAGCATGGAAAACGCAAATTCGTCGGTTTGCTCCTGCGATGCGTCAGTTCGACCCGGCGAAAAGGGGATAGAAAGATCGACACCCGCATGTTTAGCTGCCATTTCAACTCCGGCACATCCAGCCAAGACGATTAAGTCGGCCAACGAT
>SLOG01000189.1 GCA_007132635.1 Limnochordia bacterium | reverse complement strand
TGGTCGCTCCGTCAGCCAAGCGGGCGCGGAATTCCTGTGTTTTCGCTGCCAACTGCTCATCGCTGAGATCGATCACCTCGGGTTCCCAGCTGTTGATAACCTCAACCATCTCGGACAAGCGGTTGAGTTCTTTCTTGTTCGGATCAAAGATCTTTTTCAGCAACGCTTTCATGCACTTACCCCTTCCTACACAAAAAACAAAATGAAGCAGACGGAATCAAGAGGCTGCTGAACGAGGCAGCCGGACCGAAACTCTCGTTCCGTTCTCGGTGCTGGCCAGCGAAAACGTACCCTGATGTTCATCAAGGATACGCCGGACAACAAACAAACCTATGCCGGTCCCTGCTTCCTTGGTGGTGAAAAACTGCTGGCCGATCCGGGAAAGGTTTTCCGGAGAAATCCCAATTCCGGTATCGGCAAATTCCAGACACACCGCATCGGAGTCGCGGAAGCCGGAAATCGCAAGCCGGCCTCCATCGGGCATCGCTTCAATGGCATTGAGACTAATGTTGAGAAACACTTGCTTTAACTCGACGGATCCGCCCTGGACCCACAGCTCTTCATCTTGGAAATCGGTACCAATACGCACGCGTGCCGCGCGGGCGCGAGCCTGCAGAAGCATCAGCATCTCCCGTAGCAATTTTACCACATCCACCGACTCAAAGTATACGTTGCGCCGCTCCGTGGCAAAGCTGAGCAGATTGTCCAAAAACCGGTTCATCTCACCCACATTACGTTCCATCACAGTCAGCAAGTCCCGTCGGCCGCACGCCTTCGGAGACGCACATTCCAGAAGCTCCAGGGCTCCCAAGATGGATGACAGCGGGTTGCGTACTTCGTGCAGCACTTCGGCACAGAACTCACCCAACAGGCCCAGCCGATCCGAGTGCTTCAATTTCTCCTGCAGCAGACGTTTCTCTGAGACATCTTCGAAGACCACCACAAGCCCTTTGACCGTCCCATCATCGTCCATAACGGGGGAGACATTCCCCTGAAACAAGTACATAGTTCCCTGCACATCCCAGGTACCCTCGACATTTGTGAACCGTTCGCCGGTCTCTAGACAGCGGCGCAGAAACAGTGATTCCCCGTGCAGCAGTACCGGCCGTGCGCCCAGCTCGGCCAGCGTGTGCCCGACGGCCTCCTGCGGCTCAATGTCCAGCAAGGCAGCGGCCGCCCGGTTTACAGCGGTGACTCGCTCTTCCTGGTCCAACGCTAGGACGCCGTTAATCATGCTGTCAATTATGCTCTGTTCACGAACCTGCACTTTAAGCATCTACTGCACCTCTCTCTAACACACTTGCGTCAATGAGGCCCCAAACGCCCCCTGTAACCAACGAATGGCCTCCCAGCAGAACGGGTATGGGCGCCCGATAAGCGGCGTCCGTAAACGCCCGCAGCCCAGGATGTTCAATGCTCGCGGTCAACCCCAAATCCGAGTTAAACCGATCGCTTTGACTCAATACCCAGCGAAAGTGGGCAAACAGGACCCTCGTATCCAGCACGGCGGCATCGGCCGCCTCTGCCAGCAGTTGGAAGAATGCCGTCGGCCCCAAGGTCCCCAGCAGGCTGCCGATCAGCGACACGACTTCGCCTTGTTCATCGCGGCCTAACGCCTTCATACCACGCTCTTCCGAATAAACCCGGACCCGGCAGCGAGTCTGCTGATCTAGGTACTCGAATAACGGGGAGCCAATCCGTCCGCAGAGGATGAGTTCACCCAAAGGGTCGTTAATCACGCGTTTGACGGCACTGGAGCGAGATGTGTCGAACTGGATTTCCTGGAGCTGCTTCCGAGTATATTCCCCCACCGCTGGGTGCACACTCAAGACCAGCAGGTCGCCCGGTGTATCCAGATCAAACTGCAGGCCGATAGAACGGCGCAGCGTGATGAAACGCAGGCCGGCATCCCCCACCAAAGCCATAGGCAGCGCGTTGTCGATGGCCGGCAGCTTCACTTGACTTAATATCGAACCAGGGGAAAAGCCGACCAAGTCGGCCGAATGAAAGTTGTTCGCGGTGACCACTTCGTCGTGCTCCTCGAGCAGACGGCAGATGGAGGCAATCTCCGTACAGGAAATAAGGGGAGCCGCAGCTCCCCCCATGTACAAGACCTTCTGCAATCTCCCCTTGTCGACAACGCCTTTCAGGCGGCGGCCAAAATGGAAACCGTCGGCACGGCCTGGCGCTTCCAGCTCGACGACAACACCAAATGGGGACGCCGCCTCAGCCAGCTCAGGATACGGGGTACAGAGGATGATTCGCTCGATCCCAGCACTCTGGGCCTTAACAATCTGGTCCAGCACCACACCCTGCCGCACTCGGCGAAAGCTTTCTTCCAAAGGACTCTGCCCAACACCGCCCTCAAAAATCACTAATGTTACTGGGGACGCCATAGCGACACTCGCTTCCTAGAAATCGGGTTCGATCAACCCGTAATTACCGTCTCGACGCTTATAAATGACGTTAACTTCCTCAGTGGCTCCATTGGAAAAAACGAAGAAATCGTGGCCGAGCATCTCCATCTGCATAGCCGCTTCTTCAGCATCCATGGGCTTGAAAGCAAACCGCTTGGTCTTGACAATACGAGGTGCTTCCTCTAGGACTTCGGCTTGGCTGCTCCCCTCAATCGGAACCTCACTGATCTTGGGGCCCTGCATTCTCTGCTGGATTTTGGCCTTGAACTTAGCAAACTGCCGTTCAATGCGTTCGACACCTTCATCAATGGAAGCATACATGTCCGTGGTCTTGCCTTCGCCCCGCAGAATGAGTCCCCGCAGGTCCAAGGTAAGCTCGGCAATGTGCTGCTCTCTCTCAGTACGAAGCAGAACTTCGGCCAAAACCTCCTTCTCTCCTTTGAGAAATTTCTCGATTTTGGCGAGCTTGCTCTCAGTGTAAGAACGGAGTGCATCGGTTACTTCGAGGTTTTTTCCCTTGACGACTACTTGCATCGAAGCCATTGCAGCCACTCCTCTCAAATTGTAGTGTTTCCCCTATTGTGAGCAAAAAAGGACCAAGAATTTCTTCCCGGTCCTTGTTTCCGCAGTTTAGACTTTTTCTACGTTGGATGCCTGTGGCCCTCGGTCGCCTTCGACAATGTCAAACTCCACGGCTTGGCCTTCCTCTAAAGACTTGAATCCTTCTTCCTGGATGGCCGAAAAGTGCACAAATACGTCTCCACCGTCATCTCTCTCAATGAATCCGTATCCCTTTTCAGCACTGAACCACTTAACTTTTCCTAGCATTGAATAAACTCCTCCTAATCTTTGTACAGGCCACAAACAATTTGAAGCCTTCCAGTCCCGGAATTCTCTCCCGGTTAACTATAAATTAGCATATTCTGGGGAGCATTGTCAAGCCTTGGGCTTGTGCTTTTTGTATGCCTTGGCCGCTCGCTCTTTGGACTGCGGCCCACGGATGGGAGACTCCCCCGCTCGCTGACGCAGTTCGGCTTCCAGCTCTTTTTCATGATCCTCAACCTGTTCTAGAACCGCAATCAAACGCTGCAGCGCCTCCTGAAGCCTCTGTAAAGCCGGCTGGTAGCGGTTCGGAGCCCGCTCTAGCATCTGCGGCACCGAGAATTCAGAAAGGTCAAAGAAGGCGGCCAGCAGCTTCTGCTGCTCCATAATGGCCGGCTGTTCCTCGTCCACCGCTGCCAGCAGCGTCTGCTTACGCCGCAGAATGGGAGTCAGCGCGTCCATCTCGCTGTCACGGACGAGACGGCGTTCGTCTGCAGCCGTGGCGTTCAAAGCGGCATAGCTTTCCATCTGCCGCACATAGCATGCAGTGAGTCGATCAATGTGGTCAATGATTTCCTGCATAAGGCTTAGCCACCACCTGGGCCCATGTGTCCCGCAGCTCCAGCAGAATCTGCAGGGCCTGATCGAGATGTACCTTCTCCTTCTTCATGTTTGCCTGGAGAAGCTGATCGCTCACAAACCCGTACAACTGCTCCAGATTGCGAGCGATGTCCCCCACGTCCATCCGCAGAGCCGAAGTCAATTCGTCCATGATATCCTGCACGCGCACAATCTTTTGGTGGGCCTGCTCGAAGTCCTGGTCATCGATCCGTTCCTTAGCCTGTTTAGCAAAGCGAATGGCCGCATCGAACAGCATGACAATCAAATCGCCCTGGGAGGCTGTGGACACTTGGGTTTTCTTATACGCTTGATGCGCGTGAACGTTCAAAGTAGGTCCCTCCTAAATTCGTTCGTCAATCAGAAGCCCGACCATCTCTTGTATCTTCGCCATCATATCGAGTACTTCCTCGGGGGGGATCTCGCGGAGCACCTCATCACTCTTGCGGTGCACTATCCGCACCATGAGGCGTTCGGTACCTTCGTGTACGTCGAACCGCAGTCCTTTGTCGAGAGCATCCAGAGTCTCATTGAGACTCTCGACGGTATCACCGAGTTCTTCTTCTGTCATTTGGGGGCGCACCTGGCGCTCCTCATCGCCTAAGCCTGCCTTTGCTTCTGCACTGCGCTGCGGGGGATTTTCGCCTACACTGCGAGTTACCGGACGAAAAGCTACATCGTGCACTCGCTGACTGGTCACATCGTCGATCCTCATCGCCTATTCACCTCGTGTTGGAGAACTCGTTTCTTGTTCTACAAAAGCGTTGATTTTTTTCCCGTCTTCCCACCGGTGAGGGGATCTCACCACATCGTGTACCTGGCATTTTAGGTAAACGATGTGAAGTAGCGCTCGTCGAAATTGAGAAAATCAACCGCCTTCTATACTCTATATATCGTACGAAACGAGGGATTCTTTACAGGAAAAACCCAGAAATCGGCAGTTTCTGAGAGTTTTTCCCTCGCAGAAATGCAAAAGCCGCTGCACCAGCGGCGGCTTCCTACGAATCACGGTCCTCATCGGTTTTTCTGAGTACCGAGTCTAACGAACCCAGATCGACACCTTTTGCCAAAGCAGCTCGCTGATTCTCCCGGCGAATTTCCTGGTATACCTCTTCACGATGGACACTGATGCTGCGGGGAGCATCGATGCCAAGCTTCACTTGCTCGCCGCGCACCTCTACAATAGTGATCTTAATGTCATCACCAATCATGATGCTTTCGTCGGTCTTGCGGGTTAGGACTAACACAGCCTGCGTCCCTCCTTGGACTACTCTGAAAGATCGTATTTATATACTCTTCTTCAAAGTCCCCGCTAATTCCTGCCGACGAGTCTTCTGCGCCGCTGCCTTTATTTCCTCCAATACATTATGCCGTACCTGGTACCTACCGTCCATGAGAACCAGCTGTTTGGCTAGTCCGCACTCCTTGTTGATGACAAGCGGCGCTTGGAGGTTCGCTGTCATGGCCGCCGTGTTCTGCGGTACGGTCACGATCGAAAAAACGAGGCTGTTCTCGGGGGCGGCCAGCTTGATGTCGGCCACCTGGGCCTTATCTACCGACGCTTCGTAATCCGGCCGGAGAATCTCCGGCGGAATCAGGACAAAGGCCAAATCAGGATCATCGACCGACTGCAGAAACCAGAATACACTGTCCGTCGGTTCGATGAGCACATACTGCTTGTAGTCCGGAAACCCGAGAATACCATGGGGAAACGTTATGATTTCGTCGCGTTTCACAGTCAACACACCAAACCGGTGGGTCTGCACTTCCATCTCAATCATCCTTTTGTGTCGAGGTATTGTCCGACAGGCCAATGGATATCCGGGTCTTGGATGTCTACATGCATATCCAACGATTCCGGATCCCAGTCTACAGTCAAGCTGTAGCGGAATTCTATGCGGGGGCGAGTTTTCGGTGCCGCGTCGACGTTGATCTCAGGGATTTCGCTCAGCATACGGGCGCGGGCTAGTCGTGGAAATACGTCTTGGGAGGTCATCTCCGCTGCAGCACGGTCTCCTTCCTGAGCCAACCGCGCGATGCCCGCATGCACCATATGCTGCGAGACAGCCGCTTGATGGTCAGCAAACTGGCGAAAATCGCGCAGCCCTAGCTCCCCCATGGACTGACGCTGGTCGATCTCCATTTCTGGCCCCTGAACCGTAATATCCGGCCGAGCCGGCGTCTGCTGCAGCGACAGCTGGGGCCAAACAGTCGTTATCTGCGGACGCATGACATACAGCACAGATTATCACCTACCGGAGAAAGTCGACTAGCGACGGCTGGATGATACGGGCACCCACTGATAGAGCCGTACGGTATACGTTTTCCTCTGCCTTAAGGTGCATGATCGCTTCAGCCACGTCCACATCCTGATCGCCGCTTAGCAGCTGGACTAGGTTCAACTCCAAGTCCAGCAGGCGTTCTCGACCCATTTCCAGGCGGTTCACTTTGGCGCCTGCCTCTGCCCGATAGCGGAGCACTGTGTTCAAAACAGTGTCCATCGCTTCCAGGTCTGTTGTACCCAAAGACTCAGAATCACTGGCCATAAGATTGGTATGAATGGATTCGAGGGCTGCAAAAATCGGCAGGAAAATCTGCTCATTCCCATCGGCATCAACATCGATTAGATTGATGGCCATCTCCGTCCCCACACCGACCTCGAGCCGCACATCCACGTGTTCAGGCTCCTTGGCCCCGCGGTATTCCACAGAAAACGGGTCTGCTGCATCAACCTTGGCAAAAGGGCGGGTCTGGGTCTTCTGGCCCGAGAAAACGTAGCGGCCTCCGATGGAAACATTGGCCAACTCCAAGACATTCTCCGACAACTCGCGTACTTCGCTGGCCAGCGCCTGCCGGTCTTGGTCTCCCAAGGCATCGTTGGCACCGTACACCGTAAGCTCCCGCACGCGGTGGATCACGCTGGTAACAGAATCAAAGGCCGAATCAGTCGCATCGAGCCAGGAGATGGCGTCATCCAGATTCTTGACATACTGCCGGGTCTCGGCAATGGAGGACTTACGCCCAAGAATGCTGCCCACCACGGCGGGGTCATCGGAGGGTAACTGGACGCGCTTCCCGGAAGCCAGCTGCTGCTGGTGCGTATCCATTCGGCGCAGCCCATTGTTCAGGTTGCGGAGCATGTTGTTGTTCATCGTCTTATGTGTGATCCGCATACTTCCTCACCTTCCTCAAAACCCGCGTTCTACCGTCCCACTAAGCCCATCCGGTTAATGATTGTCTCCAAAGCTTCATCCATGGCTGTCATCATCCGCGCCGCAGCCGAATACGCATGCTGGTAGCGAATCATGTCCGCCATTTCTTCATCCAGGCTGACGCCGGATACCGACTCTCGCAGGTTTTCCAGATGACTGACCAGCACTCGCTCGTTTTCCACCATCGTCGCCGCCTTGGCACCCTTCACGCCAAGCCCCGAGACAATAGCGTTGAACTGGATCCCGAGGGTTGAGCGATCGTCTGCTCCGACAGCCTCCTCTGGTACGTCGCCTGCGAACACTGCCTCCAGTACTTGGGCCGGCGGTGTATGGCGCAGAGCCGCGAGGGCTAGGGCGATATCCCCATTGCCCTCGATAATCTCTCCCGTATCGGAATCAAAAGCCCGGGATACGGCCAAGTCCCTCGGATTGGTTACGGCTAACCGGATATCAGCCGCTGGGCTGGTACCCGCACCGATGGTGAAGAACGGCCGACCAGCGCCCTCGCCAGGCCAATCGTCTGGATCGCTGGTCGGATCGTAAGCATCATCCAGCCCGTAACCTGCCTTGTGGATAGCATTCACTGTCTCCAGCAACTGCTCGGCCCAACTGTCCAGATCATCGATAAAGCCCTGCACTTCGTGGTCACGGAAATGGATTAAACCAGCAATCTCACCATTGGCAATCTCCACCGGTTGGCCGCTGGACTCCCAAACAATCTCGTTGCGGCCGTAGTCCGCCGGGTTCATGTCGCTATCTACAGCCAAGGTGTAATGCTGGTTGCGCTGCACCAAAGCCGCACCGCTGATACTCACCAGAACCATGCCTGTACTGTCCTCCACCACTTCGATATTCGTGAGGGCCGACAGTTCTTCGAGCAGCACATCGCGCTTGTCCATAAGGTCATTGGGATTCTGCCCACTCGCCCGAACTTTCCCGATCTGGTCATTGAGCTGGGCGATGCGTTCTGCTAGTGAGTTCACATCCGATGCTTTTACTGCCAAAAGGTCATTATAGTTTTCCCGCTGTTTGCTGAGCTGTGAGTGCGTATGGCGGATCGTCTCCGTCAGTACCTCAGCTCGCTGCAGGACCACTGCGCGGGCTGATTCATCCTGGGGATTCTTGCTGAGTTCCTGCAGGGAATCCCAATAGTTGTCCAGTGCTTGGTGAATGTTGTAATCGGAGGGCTCGTTGAAGATGAGCTCCACCTGGGACAGGCCCTTATCTACAGCATCCCAATACCCTAAATTGTGATTTTCCTGCCGCAGGCGCATTTCCACAAACTGATCGCGCTGCCGTGTTATCTGGCTGACTTCCACCCCAGTACCCACCTGGCCGCTCCCGGGATTACCGTGAAAACCCGGTGCCGCATAGGGGTTTGTCGCCGAATGCGTCGCTACCTGTTTGGAGTAACCCGGCGTATTCGCGTTCGCCACATTGTGCCCGACAACGTCAAGAGAACGCTGCTGCGCCCGCAGAGCCCGCCTGGCCAATTCGATTCCGCTAAATGTTGTCCGCATCGCTACACCTTCTGATCAAACAGAGTCTTGTTGTGCACCGTAGTACCTTTTCTCGCATACGTACCGACCTGCTGCTCCGTTAACAGACTCACCGAAAACTGAGCGAAGGCAAGGGTTTCTGTCAGCAACGCTCGATTCGCCTCGTTCAACACCTGCAGACGTCCGAACCCGCTGCGCAGCGCTGCTGCCGTCTCCTGGAGTTTGCTGTCGCCGCCTACCGTGTTCTGTATCAACTGTTCGAGCGATTGGCCCGGAGCCAGCACGTCGCACAATTCCAAGCGTTCGCTTTCGGCGGTTTCCAAGACCCTCACCAATCGCTGCTCTTGGCGAGTCAGTTCGGTCACCGCCTCCACATCCTGTATCCGCACCTGTTTTTGCTCCGCCAGACGGACAAGTTCGTCCACAACTGCTCTCTCGCGGTCCAACACAGCCGTAAGACTCGCCAAAACCTCCATGCCTTACACCTTCTTGTTCAGTGACTTCTGCATGCTAGCTGCAATGTCGCGGCCGGAAACCTTATATGTCCCAGACGCTACCGATTCCTTCAGTTTTTGGGCTTTGCTGCTTACTTCATCCGACGAAAACAGCTGTTGATTGATGGCCTGCAGCTCCTTAGCTTCTTTCGACAGCACCACTTCATCCTGTCTCCCGGCCGGCTTTTGTTTAGCAATCTTCTCTGTCTTGTTAAATTCTTGGTAAATCTGCGTTATACGTTGGATGGGCTTATTAAATATATGCATGCATCTCCCCTCCCTCACCTGCGTATCTGTTACCTACATCGGCTTCTTCGGGCAAGACTTTAATTCAATCTCGCGTTCTTTCGCGACGCGCGTCCAAAATGTGTATGCGTCCCGACTTGGATTCATCGCGGGCGGGCTTTGCTGCCGGAGGCTTGCCGCCAGACAGCTGCTGCTGACAGCCCCTGCACACCTGGCCTTCGCCAATCCCGGCGCCACAGATGCGGCACTGGCGCATCCTATCCCTCGGGAGTACGGAAAGGCGTCCTTCTGCAACGAACTCCTCCACTCGCTTTATCGCTACTCCCGTACTTTCGGCGGTCTCCAAGAGCGTCGCCTGCTTGTTCTCGTGCAGGTAGATGCGGACACGTTCGAATTCCTCTTTGCGTTCTCGACTGCACGTCGGACACAGTTTGTGATTAGGATGAGAGAAAACCTTGCCGCAGTTGTCACAGTTTTTCAGCACTGCTATCACCTCGTCTTGGACTAATGGCTGCAAACACACCCATGGGCCGCCCGCCGCGGCTCTGCACCAGCTCCGCCACCTGGCGGAAGGTGGACCCGGTCGTCAGGATATCATCGACAATGAGTACGTGGCGGCCTCGCAGCGGTTGGTTCGGTACCAAAGAGAACACATTGGTCAGCTGACGGCGCTCGGTACCAGAGAGTCCGTACAGGGGGCGCGTGGAGCGCTGCCTTTCGCATCCCGACAGCAAAGGGCGCCGCCACTCTCTTAGTATACCATCGGCAAGAACTGCCGCCTGGTTGAATCCTCGCTGCATTAATCGTTCGCGATGGAGAGGCACCGGCAGCACAAAGTGCACTTTCTGTGCCGCGACGCTTTCCCGGAGGGCCAGGCCGGCCAGCCGGCCGAGCCCCAATCCGACAGCATACGCGCCATCATACTTGAGGGCGCGTAGGAGGTAGCGCATGCGTCCCTGGTACGGCGCTAACGACCAGCAGGCGAACCCAGCCGCCGTAAAGGCTTCCCAACACAGAGGTAAGCCTGTCAGGCAAGACTCGCAGATGGGCAGGCCGTTCAGCTGCTCTCTGCCTTCACACAGCTGGCAGAACAGCGGCTTCGGCTCGAGGAGGTCGCGAAGACTAGCCCAGAAGCCCATGGCGGGATGCCTCCTCGTTAAGAAACGCGATGCGCTGGGCAGCTTGACGCATGGCCTGTGTGCGCGTAGCACCGCAAAACAGGACAGACCCGGTCGGTGCTTCTGCTTTGCGTCCGACGCGTCCTGCCATCTGAATCAGCGACCGACTGTCGAATAGCGCATGGTCGCAGTAGAGCACCGCGACTTGGATTCCCGGGATCGTTACACCTCGTTCCATGATGGAAGTCGCCACCAGAATATCCAGCGAACCGACATCCAGCTGGCTGCGTTTCTCGTCCCGCGCCGGATCGGCCGCATAGCTGTAAGCCACGTGCCGGGACAGGCACTGCTTAAGGGCCTGGGCTGCCGGTTTGGCGGCAGCCACCGTGGGGACGAAGACGAGCCACTGACCTTCCTGCAAAAACTCAACAAGGGTTGGGGGCAGGGCACAGCCGGTCAGTGCCTTCGGAGCAGGAAGGCGCGCCTGCAGAAACTCCGGTTCAGGAAGCGGATGCCCGTGATGCCGGGCGGGTATGGTAATGGGGCTGCGGGACACCCTCTGCGGTGTCGCTGTCATCTCGATCAACTGACCGGACGGTTTGAGTGCTTGCCGAATACCATGGCGCAGCATCGTGCTACCGGCGTAGGGAAAGGCATCCACTTCGTCGAGGATCACGAGATCGAACCGTTGGTAGAAGCGCAGGACTTGGTGGGTCGTCGCGGCTACCAGCTGGCCCACCGGCTCCTTCGGCTGGCCGCCATAGTGTACAGACAGGTTTGCATCGCCAAAACTCTGGCGCAGCCGCTCGCCCAGCTCTCGGACGACGTCCCGCCGGGGCACCGCAAACAGAACCGAGCCGCCGGCGCTCAGCGTCGTCTGTATAGCAGGAAACACGACCTCCGTCTTGCCCGCGCCGCAGGCTGCCCACACCAAAGCTTCGGCTCTGCCGCTGGCTAAGAAGCGCTTCACCTCGTCGGCGGCGTGCTGCTGGGCTTGGGTGAGGGCGAAGTCGAGTTGATACGAAATGTTCTGCGGTTCTGTGCGGGAGCCGGCGCGCGCCACCAAGCGGGTACAGCCGCGAATGCTGCCCATGGACTCGCAGCTGCGGCAGAGGGGGCAGTCATTCCTGCCGCAGTGCACGCAGGGCCGTTCTTCTATGTCCTCACTGCGGCAGCGTTGGCAGACGCGCTCTCCCCATACGTTTTCGCTGATACCGGGCCATCCTTGCACGTTGCCCTGGATAAGCTGCGCATCCAATGCCAAACGCACATCTTCTGGCCAGAACCCTTCTTCCCGGGCCGCGGTTACCAGATGAATGTCGGGCTGCAGGCGCCCCGCTGCCAAGCGGCAGATGGTCTCGGATAGGCCCGGTTCGGTTGGCGGCCGTTCGGTTATGCCTGTCGGCACGCGGGGAAACTGCGGGAAGGCCATGCCGAGACAGCGCACGGCTGCCTTGATCTGGAACAGCAGCACCTTGTCGGCAGGCAAAAAAGAAGGAACCGGCAGCCGCCGGCGCGGCAAGCGCTTTAGAGCGGTGTAAGCCGTGTCCGAGGGAAGCGGCGGCGTTACCACAACCATCCCCGGTTCCCAGACTCCCTGCACCTTTTCGGCCGCCCCATAGAGGATGCCTTCATCGGTCATTCGAGCGAATATTTGGATATTTGTCACCATGTGCCTCCTAAGACCCCTTGGGCACTATGTACTTAGGCAAAAGCGGGAAAAGACCTCCCACCGGAAGGCTTTTTTTCGCTACTGTTTGATTTTCAGGCGATCCCCTGTCTGAACCCCGGCTTCAGAAGCTGTCCCTTCCGGCACCTCCAGTACCCGCCGGGCATCCCGGCGAAAGGGGCCGCGTCCGTTGCGCCGCAGCTGGCCGTGGTACACGACGCAACCATCGGCGTCCAAGTACACAACGTCGCAGGTAAAGGCCATACCCAATCCATGAACTGCTTGGCAGGGTTCGAGCAGCAGGCCTTCACCCGGCTCCAGCGAACGGCGCCCCAAAAGCCCACGCAGGCGGCGCCAAAAGGTATTGGCGTGGGCTACTTTGTCTCCGAGAGAACGGCCAGTCCGCTCATTCGTGATCTGCATACGGCGGCTCCTTTCCAGCAGTCGTCAAAAGGCATCCATGAAACGCATAAGAGCGGGGCCGAGCAGAACGATGAATAATGAAGGGAAAACGAAGAGCACCAAAGGAAACAGCATCTTGATCGGCGCTTTCATGGCCGCTTCCTCCGCCCTTTGGCGCCGTTTGCGGCGGATTTCGGTGGACTGAATCCGCAAGACGCGGCCGATACTGACGCCCAGTTGATCGGCTTGAATGATGGCGGCCACCAGTTCCTGCAGGTAGTCCACGCCCGTGCGCTGGCTGAGGCTGCGGAGGGCATCCCTCCGGGGCCGGCCGATGCGGATCTCCTGCAGCATCCGCTGAAACTCCTCTGCCAAAGCACCCTGGGATTTCTCCACCACTTTGGCTATGGCAGAGTCAAAACCTAATCCTGCTTCTACACTGACCGTGAGCAAATCCAGCATGTCCGGGACCGCGAGGGCAATCTCCTTCTGCCGCCGGGCCACCCGCCTGCGCAGGTAGAAATCTGGAAAGATGTACAGGACCATAGGAGCGATAATGCCGTAGAGAATGGGAATCGGTAACAAAATCCCTGCTGCGAACCCACCAAAGGCCAGGAGGATCTTGATGGCGATAAACTCTGCTGCCTGCAGTCCGCCGGGGCTACCCGCCATGATCAGCTGCTGGCGCAGGCGATCCTTGGACTTCTGCGGCGTGCGGGACGCAGCAAACTGGGCCGTATGGCGCACGAGCGGACGCAGCAGCCGTTCGTAAAGATTTCCCTCCGGTGCGGGTGCGGCATTCGTTGTCTTGGTTCCGTAGTAGTCGAGGCGCTGCTGTACGGCCAAGCGCCCCTGCAGCGCGTAGCTGAGACCGTAAACCAGCAGCATGACACTGAGAAACACGGATACAGTTACGAGCGTTAACACCCAAGCCACCTCCCTGGAAGGCAGTTGATTTTCTTCATTTTGACGAGTGCCAGTTCACAACGACCACCTGCCTCGCTATACCTCAATGGTGACGATACCCTTGATAAGAACTGCAGCGATGAGCTGTCCCACCACGCCTGCGACGATCATGACTTGCCCCAACGGCTGGGTGAAGAGTTCCATCATGTACGAAGGATTGATCACGAAGACGAAAAAGCCAATACCCAAAGGCAGTAGAGAGATCACGAGGCCGGAAATGCGACCTTGGGCTGTAAGCGTTTTAATCTCACCCTTGATGCGCAGCCGTTCACGAATCGTGAAGGCGATGGAGTCCAGCACTTCGGCCAGGTTCCCGCCCACCTGCCGTTGAATCAGAACCGCCGTCACGACCATATCGAAATCTTCGCTGTCTACCCGCTGTACCATGTTGAGCAGCGCCGCTTCAGTGGTTAGACCCAGGTTCATTTCCTTCAAGGCACGCTTGAACTCTGTCGAAATGGGTGCCGCCATCTCTTCTGCTACGAGTTCACTGGCTTGGAGAAAGCTGTGCCCTGCCTTCAGAGCGTTGGCTATCATGGTCAGTGCGTCGGGAATCTGAGCGGCGAATTGAGCGGCTCGTTTCCGCTGCCGGCTGCGCAAGTACAGCTGCGGTATGATCATACCGATTAGACACAAGAGCAGCGCTACCATCAGCCGCTGACCCAACACAACGAGAAGCAGAGGCCCTAAGCCGCAGAGAGCGTTCAGCGCCACGAACTCGGCCGCAGTCATATCGATATCAGCTTTGGCCAGCTCTAATTCGAGTTTGTGCTGGCGGCGCACGCGCAGGCCCTTGCCAATGGTGCCGAGCAGGCGCCGGCCCGGCGAACCAGTGATTTCCGGTTCCGTGTCTGCCTCTTGGATCTGGCCGCGGCTGGGAAAGAATGACTGCAGCCGCTCTCGGCGCGCCTGTTCTCGCCGGTAGCGCGCCAGCGCCAGGTAGCTGATCAACGTGATGGCAGCGAACACAGTGACTGTGACGATGGCAATAGGCAATCTCTGCGCCTCCCCCCAAAAACGAATGTCCCTAGAAACTGCCGAACATATCCGGCGGCAGTTCGATGCCGGCTGCGTTCAGCTGTTCGATGAACTTCGGGCGGATGCCCGTCGGCCGCAGCATACCCAACACCTTACCGTTGGGGTCAATGCCCCGCTGTTCGAAGACAAAAATATCCTGCATGGTGATGACGTCGCCTTCCATCCCCTGCACTTCCGTGATCTTGACAACTTTACGAGAACCATCCTTCATGCGCGCCTGCTGCACGATGACATCGATGGCGGCGGCAATCTGTTCCCGAATGGCCCGCACCGGCAGCTCCATGCCAGCCATCAGCACCATGGTTTCCAGGCGAGACAGCATGTCTCGGGGAGAATTGGCGTGGCCTGTGGTCAAGCTGCCGTCATGGCCTGTGTTCATGGCCTGAAGCATATCCAAGGCTTCGCCGCCCCGCACCTCACCGATGACGATGCGGTCGGGCCGCATGCGCAGGGCATTCCGGACAAGGTCGCGTATCGTCACAGCCCCCGCCCCTTCTATGTTCGGTGGGCGACTTTCGAGGGAAACAACGTGTTCCTGCCGCAGCTGCAGTTCCGCCGCATCCTCAATGGTGACAATCCGCTCGTCGGTCGGGATAAACGACGACAAGACATTCAAGAGGGTCGTCTTACCACTGCCCGTACCACCCGAGACAACAACATTGAGGCGCACTTTAACGCAGGCCTCAATAAACTCAGCCATTTCTCGCGTTACCGTGCCAAAGTTAATGAGATCATTCACAGTAAACGGGTCTTTGGCAAATTTACGGATGGTTACCGTCGGCCCGTTGAGGGCTAACGGCGGAATAATAGCATTGACGCGGGAGCCGTCCGGCAGCCGGGCATCGACCATGGGACTGCTCTCGTCAATCCGCCGTCCCAGAGGCGCAACGATCTTCTCGATGATGTGCTGCACATGATCGTTGTCTCGGAATGTCACGCCTGCCAGCTCAAGGCGGCCGCTGCGTTCGACGAAGACCTGCTTAGGCCCGTTGATCATAACCTCGGATACTTCCGGATCGTTCAGCAGCCCATCGATGGGGCC
>SLOG01000025.1 GCA_007132635.1 Limnochordia bacterium | reverse complement strand
GGCTTTAGCCCCTGGGAAGATCCCAATCACGTTGCTGACGAAAACGAAGGCAGCAGTGGTAAGAATAAGAGGCACGTAGCCGCGGCCCCTCTTGCCCATGCTGTCTGTAGTAGCTTTCTCGATGCCATCCACGGCTAACTCAAGCACGTGCTGCGCCCCTCGAGGGATTCTCTGCAGATTCCGCGTAAGTACCCAACTCCCAACAACCAATATGGCCATCACGATCCATGTGAAAAACACGGTGTCTGTGATGGGCATACCAAAGAGGTTAAAAACGACAGCTGTCTCCATTCTCTACCTCCTGCGCCCGGCGAATGTTATAAAAAGGATAACCCCTTTTGGGATCAGTAGTCCGATGATGGCAGCAGCAAAGCTTATGTGCGGACTGTTTAACGCAGCCGCCATAGCTGCTCCGTTCAGCAAATAGCGCTGCGCGTAACCCCGCCAAGCTCGGCGAGCGGGGCTGCCGCTAATTGCCGCAAGTAGATTGTGCACATCAATCGTTAGGTGATAGAATATGAGGGTGGCTATCACTCCACCTAGTAGAATGCCCATTGAGGCTGGAGCCCCAAAACGAAACGCGCAGATGGCCAGCACGCCCGTGGTGCCTAACGAGCACCGTATCACATTGTATTCCACGGTTGTCTCCTCATTGTGTGAGTTATCTTCAATCACGATTCCCGGAGGACATACTAAGGATTAGGCGATAGACGCTATAAAAGCCGCTTCCGGCACCAAGAACGATCAACAATAAGGTAAACACCGCTGTGGTTCCCAAGAGGCGATCAAGATAGGTTCCTATGACGGCACCAACCAGTACTGACGTAACCATGGTAAGTCCTACTTGGGTGATAAGCGCCAAGTATCGCAAAGGATTG
The DNA here is from genome assembly GCA_007132635.1 of Limnochordia bacterium. Taxonomy (GTDB): domain Bacteria; phylum Bacillota; class Limnochordia; order Darwinibacteriales; family SLO01; genus SLOG01. Next base: position 3,412 of record SLOG01000025.1, on the reverse strand, counting down.
CTGCCCATAAAGGCACCTGCCTCTTGCCAAAATGCGGCTGACCAGTGGCGTATTGCTTTAAACATGTTTCCACATTTCTATTGGATTTCCTTCCCCGATCTACTAGCTTTCGTAATTCGCTGGGGGAGGAATGTGTCTGGATTAAGCGAATGGATTTTGGACGCTGATTTGAAAAAGGTGGCTGAATGATGGAAAAGAGTGTTGGTCTAATTTCGTTAGGATGCGCAAAGAATCTAGTCGACAGCGAGATCATGCTCGGATTTGTGGAGCGGGCCGGCTTTCGTATTGTTGTCGACCCCGAGGCGGCTGATGTCCTTGTCGTGAATACCTGCGGCTTTATCGGGCCGGCCAAAGAAGAGTCGATCAGCACGATTCTTGAGATGGCGGAGTTGAAGAAAAAAGGGCGCTGCCGGGCTCTTGTAGTGACGGGTTGTCTATCTGGTCGCTATAAAGAAGAGTTACTAGCGTCAATCCCGGAAATCGATGGACTCCTTGGGACTACCGAGATGAACCAGATCGGGGAAGTCGTCGACTTGATCCTGGCAGGCGAAAGAGTTATCCGGACAGGTTCGGCCTTTGATTATGACGATCCGGATATGCCTCGAGTACTGGCATCTGGAAGCCATATGGCGTACCTGAAGATCGCCGAAGGCTGTGGGCATCAGTGTGCCTTCTGCGTCATTCCTCAGATCCGCGGAACTTACCGCAGCCGTCGCCCCGAGGCTGTCCTACGCGAAGCGGAGGCGTTGGTGGCGCAGGGAATCAAGGAACTCGTGGTCATCGCCCAGGACACAACGGGTTATGGGAAGGATTTAGGCGGGATATCCTTGGCTGGGCTTCTAAAGGAAATCGCTCAGCTCCCTGTTCCGTGGATTCGTGTACTGTATACGTACCCGTCGTCGATTGACGATAGTTATATCGAGACTGTAGCCGAGTATGAAAACGTCCTGCCGTATATTGATCTTCCTCTGCAGCATGCCTCAGACTCGGTCCTCCGGCGTATGCTGCGACCGGGTTCTTACTCTACGCAGCTTCAGCTCATCAAGCGGCTGAGGAGTTCCATTCCTCAGGCCTTCCTTCGCAGCTCGTTTATTGTCGGTTTCCCTGGTGAAACGCAGTCTGAGTTTGAAGACCTAAAGGCGTTTTTGGGAGAAGCTCAGCTGCAGCATGCCGGAATCTTCAAGTTTTCGCCAGAAGAGGACACTCGTGCCTTTGCCATGACTGGACAGGTGGACAATGAGCTGAAGGAACGTCGATATGAAGAGGCGATGCAGATTCAGAAGGACATATCTCTGCTGCACAACAACCGGCTGGTGGGCCAAACTCTTCAGGTCTTAGTGGACGGCCCCGCAGCTGAAAGTGACTTGGTCGTCTGCGGTCGACATCGCGGGCAAGCACCAGAAGTCGACGGGGTCGTCTACTTGGGCAGGCCGGATCTGCGGCAAGGCGATATGGTCTCGGCCATTATAAAGGAAGCACATCCGTATGACTTGGTCGGTGAAGTAGAGGAGGGCACGCATTGAACCTAGCCAATTGGCTGACTATGTCGCGCATTTTCCTCGTACCGATTTTCATGGTGCTTCTGTTAGAAAAGATTCCCTATGGAGCGGAATGGGCGGCAGCGGTTTTTGTCCTTGCAGCTGCTACGGATGGTCTGGACGGCTACGTAGCGCGTCGTCGGCGAGAAATCACTCGTTTTGGCCAGCTGATAGACCCGATCGCCGATAAGCTGCTCATTTCAGCGGCGCTCCTGAGTCTTGTTCAGCTAGGCGAGATTAACGCATGGGTGGCTCTCATCATCATAGGCCGCGAGTTTACCGTCTCGGGCTTGCGTATTTTGGCTGCTGCTGAAGGACAGGTCATCGCAGCATCGAAACTCGGGAAAGTCAAGACTGTCACTCAGATAACGGCCATGCTGTTTCTCATTTTGGGACTGCCAGGTGGTCTGCCCCTTATCTGGGCAGCAGCTGGGATAACGTTGGTCTCTGGAGCGCATTACTTCCTGCATGCTCAGGACATCCTTAGAGATGTGCAGGCCTAGGAAGGCGTTGGTTTTCCCCGTTTTCCTACGGATAAGGGCATCACACTACGCGGTTTTCCTGACATTTTAGGTAAACCGCGTGAACGGGCACTCGTCAAAATCGAGAAAATCAACTGCCTTCTGGAGGAATTCTTGTCTGAAAGGTTATTGGAAGCCGCGCTTTGGCCTATGGTATACTACAGTTGGCATTTGCTTGGCATTGCGGTGAGAAACTTGATAGATAAAGGAGACGATAGGATTTATGGACCTATACACCCGAGCGTTAGAGCTGCACGCGAGATTCCGCGGCAAGATACGAACAGAGGCCAAGGTGACTGTAGATTCGACGGACGCGCTCAGCCTAGCTTATTCGCCTGGGGTCGCCGCCCCGTGTCGAAGTATCGCAGAGAACCGAGAAGAGGTATACCGTTACACCAACAAGGGGAACAGCGTTGCCGTTGTCACTGACGGTTCCGCCGTTCTTGGCTTAGGCAACATAGGCGCTGAAGCGTCGTTGCCTGTTATGGAAGGCAAAGTACTCCTTTTCCACGAGTTCGCAGACATTGACGGATACCCCATTTGCCTTGACACGCAGGATACCGAAGCCATAGTGAGTCACGTTAAGGCCATTGCCCCTTCCTTTGGCGGCATAAACCTGGAGGATATCAGTGCACCTCGCTGCTTTGAGATAGAAGAGCGGCTGCGTCAGGAGTTAGATATCCCGGTCTTTCACGATGACCAACACGGTACGGCTGTAGTGATGTTTGCTGGTCTCCTGAATGGTCTCAAGATTGTCCGAAAATCTCTACCGCAGTTGAGAGTTACCATTCTGGGTGCTGGTGCGGCAGGCGTCGCCATTGCGAAACTCCTGAAGGCAGCCGACTGTGAGGACGTTACGCTGTTGGATAGACAAGGCATCATCGGTGAGTACCGGGATGATCTCAATGGGAGTAAACTGGAAATCGCTCGCATGACCAATCCTCGACGCCTCCGGGGAGGTCTCGCGGAGGCTGTGAGCGGCTCTGACGTGTTTATCGGGGTGTCGGCAGCCAACCAGCTCACGCCCGAAATGGTGGCGTCTATGCATGCCGACTCCATGGTTTTTGCCCTTGCGAATCCAGAACCGGAGATTCATCCCGAAGAAGCGAAGCGAGCCGGTTGCAGAATAACAGCAACGGGGCGATCGGATTTCTCGAATCAGGTAAATAACGTGCTGGGTTTTCCCGGTATCTTTCGCGGCGCTTTTGATGTCCGAGCCAGTGATATTACGCATGGGATGAAGTTAGCGGCTGCGGAGGCCATTGCTTCAATAATACCTGAAGACGAACTAAGAGACGACTACATCATCCCACTTCCCTTTGACAGAAGAGTTGTGCCGGCGGTGGCAGCAGC
>SLOG01000326.1 GCA_007132635.1 Limnochordia bacterium | reverse complement strand
TTGAATTGGAGTCGCCGGACCGCGTAGACGTGTATCCTCGAGGAGTGATGGCGACCTGGGTTCTGCAGGCAGAGTCGGAGATGAATATTCGGCTTCCTATGAGTTTCACGACAGAACGGTTGACGTATCTTGAGGTCGATGGTGCTGAGGTTCAACGCATGTCGGCAGTAACCGAAGGAGCTGCTGACTTTATTCCTCCTGCGTTGGTTTCACTGTTTGCGGAGATTTCCGAACAGCGCGGGCGATTGGAGGCATTACAGGCAGAATACGCAGGCATCCAACAGACCATTGCCTATCTGACGTCAGGAATCGACATTGGGGGTGCCGAGGATCCGCTGGCTGTTCTTAATCAGCTGCGCAGTCTACGCACCGAGACTGAGCGCGAGAGACAGGCTTTGTCGCAGGCTATCGACGCAGCTGAAACTCACTATGGCGAGCTAAACAGCACCCTTCGCTCCTGGTACAGCGCGGACTTGGGCTCTGTGCGGCGGATTACACTCAGCACCAACGGCCAGGGGAAGGTGGAATTTTCGGCCTTCTCTCCCCATGCTCAGTGGATGCCGACCTATCGGGTGAGCTTGGACTCTAACAGCCGCACTATGGACTTGGAGTCCAGCATTGCGGTGCAGCAGCAGACCGGTATTGCTTGGGACGGGTTGGTGGTCTGTCACACGGCAGCGCCAGCGGACCACGTGTCGGTTCCGACTTTGCGACCGCTAGTGGCCCGTCTTGAGGAAGATGTGCCGGCGCCGCGAGCGATGCGCGAGGATTTTCGCGTGCAAGAATCTATGGCGTTTGACGAAAAGGCCATGGAAGAGGCTTTTGATATGCTGATGGTGGAAGGGGAGGCAGGCATCAGCTTGATCGGGCGAGGGAACGTAGCCGCTGATGGCAAAGAGGCATTACTTTCGGTGGGACGCGACACGTATCCTGTAGGTCTCTTCGCAACGTTAGTGCCTGCGCAGCAGGATACTGCCTGGCTTTTGGCCGAGACAGAACAACCCGTCCGTTCGTTGCTGCGGGGAACGGCAGAGTTGATGGTAGACGGGAGCTTTACTGGGACTACGATGCTCGAGCATATGGGCGGAGGCGAAGTCTTGGACATGGCTTTTGGTCGCTCACCGCTTATCAAAGCTACACGTGAACCTGTAGTCTACACGGAGCGGCAGACATGGTTAGGCCGCCGTGTGCTGCGGGATGGATATGAGATCACCGTGCATAATGGTTCTGCTCGAGACGTAGCCATCGTTGTGAAGGACAGGATCCCAGTGGTCGGCCACGAACGCATCAACATCAAATCCACGATCGATCCTGCACCGGATGACGCTGAGGACGGTATCCTGACCTGGCGTCTAGACCTAGAGCCTGACTCCAGCTTCGTCATCGCTGTCGAGTATGAGATAGACTATCCCGATCGGATGCGCCTGAACATACGGTAGCATGTGGTAGTGGAAGCGGAAGTGTGAAGGAGGAAGCCTGTATGACGAACCGGACTCCGCCGAACATTCTGTTTATCCTCATTGATGATATGGGGTGGCGAGATCTTGGTTGTTACGGAAGCACTTTCTACGAAACCCCCAACATAGATGCTTTGGCCGCAGAGAGCATGGTTTTCACCGATGCTTACGCTGCTTGTCCGGTGTGTTCACCAACGAGAGCTAGCATTCTGAGCGGCCGGTATCCGGCTCGGGTTGGATTGACGGATTGGATCGACGTCAATAAATGGCTCCATCCCTGCCGGGGGCGCCTCGTGGACGCACCTTATATCGATCACCTGCCGAGCGAGGAAGTTAGTCTTGCCCAGGCTCTGCGGGATGGAGGGTATCAGACGTGGCATGCCGGCAAGTGGCACTTGGGAGGTCCGGCGTTCTACCCCGAGAAGCATGGCTTTGATGTTAATGTAGGTGGTAGTGACTGGGGGCATCCCATGCATGGGTATTTTAGTCCCTATGAAATGCCGAATCTCACGGACGGGCCCGAAAACGAATATCTCACGGACCGCTTGACCGATGAGGTGATCGCACTGATTGAGGGGGCTGGAGAGCAGCCGTTCTTCCTGCACCTGTCGCACTATGCAGTCCACACGCCTATCGAGGCCAAGCCGGACGATGTGGAGCGATTTCGCTCTAAGGCGGCTGCTTCGGGTCTCGATAAGCAGCCCGCTCTTGCCGAGGGTGATTGGTATCCGACGGAAAACAAACGCCATCTGCGGATCCTAAGGCGCATTGTTCAGTCAGACCCCGTGTATGCGGCCATGGTGTACAATCTCGATTGGAATATCGGCCGGCTGCTGGGTGCGCTGGATGCCTCGGGCAAGCGTGACAACACCATGGTTGTGTTTACGTCAGATAACGGCGGATTGGCCACTTCTGAGAGTTCGCCGACCTGCAACGCACCGCTGTGTGAGGGAAAAGGCTGGATGTATGAAGGAGGCGTGCGGGAGCCTCTTATCGTCCGCTGGCCCGGGGTGACCGAAGGCGGTAGTATCTGCAGCGAACCGGTCACGAGTCCTGACTTCTACCCAACGTTTCTTGAGGCAGCGGATCTCCCCTTGCGGCCGAAACAGCATGCTGACGGGGTGAGCCTTTTGCCTTTGCTGCACGGAGAGGCTTCTCTCGATCGAGACGCTTTGTTCTGGCACTATCCCCATTATGGCAACCAAGGAGGCACGCCCGGTTCGTCCATACGGTGTGGTGATCATAAGCTCATAGAGTTTTTCGAGGATGGTCGGTTGGAGCTTTACAACCTACGAGATGATCTATCGGAAACACGCGATTTAGCCCATGAAGAGCCGGAATTGGCCGACACCATGCAGCGAAAGCTGGCTGGGTGGCGGGAAGCTGTGGAGGCCAAACTGCCGACGAAAAATCCAGACTATCAGGAGCGGAAACGCTGACGCTGAAGGTGACTACAAGAGGGTTCCCTGCTCATAAGGGGACTCTTTTCGCTTTTTCTTGTGTTTCACGACGTCTCGTTTGTGTACCTTAAATAGTTCAATGCGCTCGTTGGCGTGCTCCACATAGTCCGGGTTGATATCCACGCCAATGTACTGCCGGTGAGCCTGAAGAGCTGCGATGCAGGTGGATCCGCTTCCGCAGAAGGGATCGAACACGACGTCGTCGGCAAATGTGTAGAGCTGTGTCAAGCGGTAAGGAAGTTCTACCGGGAAGGGGGCGGGATGGTTCACTCGCTTCGCTGATTCGGCATTAAAACGCCAGATGCTTTTCGTGTACTCAAGGAATTCGTCTCGCTCGATGGTGTTAGCCTTTGCCTTGTCTTGGTTGTCGATGCGGGAGAACGACTCTTTGCAGAAGACAAGAATGTACTCGTGGACGTCGCGAAGGACCGGATTGGCGGCTGAGCGCCAGCTGCCCCATGCACACGAACCTCCTGAACTGGCCGCCTTATCCCAGATGATCTCGCCCCGCATTGTGAAGCCGATCTCGATCATGAGTTGGTTGATGAAGTCAGTCAGCGGGATGTACGGTTTGCGGCCCACGTTAGCTATGTTGATGCAGGCTCGGCCTCCAGGTACTAGGACCCGGTATACTTCTCGCATGACATCTGTCATCAAAGTTAGATACTCCTCCAAAGACAGATTGTCATCGTATTCCTTCCCGACGTTGTATGGCGGCGATGTCACCATGAGATGCAGACAGTTGTCGGGCAGGAAGGCCAAGTGCCGGGAGTCGCTCTGGATCACCTGGTTGCGATAGTCGTCTGGGAAATCGTTGATATCCTTGGCGGAGGGCTGTGTGCCAGGAGCGGCGTTGTACAGGTTCCGGCTGTAAAAGGCTGACGAGTCATGACCTTCGCGTTTCGACACGCCAAAGCGGCTGGTTTCTGTTCCCATGGGTACACTCCTTTATTGGGCATATTTTCGCAGCGCATCCCGGTCGCGGATCTTGATTGTAGACAGATGGTAATCGAGAACGCCTTCATCCCGAAGGCGGGCCAATTCGCGGGACATGGAGGGCCGCGACACATTGAGGAACTCGGCAAGCTTCGTTCGGTTCATCGAGAGTTCTAAGTACCTGCTGTTCTTGTCGTTTGCCTGGGACAGCAGGAAGGTACACAGTTTGGTGCGCATGCTCTTGATGCTTAGGTATTCGACACGCTGGCTGAGAAGCATACCTTTTTCGGAAAGGATGCGAAGCATATTCTGCGTGAGTTGCGTGTGCCATTTGCAGTTGCTGCCGCAGGTACGGCCGATGGCCTGGGGATCGACAAACAGGACGGTGCTGTCATCCTGGGCTGCAACAGTGGCCGGCCAGACAGGGCTGGGAACAAAGGCGGCCATTTCGCCAAACATGCCACCGGGTTCGATCAGTGTTAGGAGAACGCGCTGACCGGCAGCCGTCTCCTTGTATACGGCCGCCTCGCCGATAACAACAATGCCAATGCCTGGCATGGATTCGCCCTGCCGCACAATAAGCTCGTCCTGCTTAAAACTGGATAGAGCTGGCTGCAGGCAGCGAAGAATTCCGTCAATGTCGCCGGCGTCCATTTGGTGAAACAGCCGGCACTTGCCAAGAATAGGTAAGAGTTCAGGGTACATTCTCTGCCTCCCGGGAAGCCGCGGTTTTTCGGATCAAATCGTAGCCGTAGCAGTTCGAATTGTAGCTGTGGTTACAGATTTGCCACTCCTATTGTAATATACTTGTCCTGCAGAGACAACCAGTCACTTAGGTTGAAGAACCGAACTGCAGGAAAGAGAGGTGCTCCGATGATCCGAAAGATCATTGAGATTAATCGGGATGCTTGTAATGGATGTGGACTATGCATTGACGCATGCCATGAAGGTGCCTTGGAGTTGGTGGATGGAAAGGCGCAGTTGGTATCAGAATCGTATTGTGATGGTCTGGGAGACTGCCTTCCGGAATGCCCGACCGGAGCCATCGAAATCATCGAGCGCGAGGCGGACGCTTTTGACGAAGAGGCCGTTGCACAGCGCATGCAGCAGATACAGGCAGAAACGGCACCGGCCCAGACACCGGAATTCGCGTGCCCTGGTTCGCTCAGCAAGCTGGTTCGGCGGCACGCCGTCTCGTCTTTTCCGGCAAGCGAAGAGAAGGCGCACGGACGCTCCGAATTGAGGCAGTGGCCTGTTCAGATTCAGCTGGTTTCGGTCAACGCTCCCTTCTTTGACAACGCGCACCTGCTGATTGCTGCGGATTGTACAGCATTTGCGTGCGGGAGTTTTCACGAGGACTTTATGCGCAACAGAATCACTCTTATCGGCTGCCCTAAGCTGGATACGCAGGACTACACCGAGAAGCTGACCGAGATCATCAAACGACATTCCTTGAAGAGCGTGTCAGTATTGAAGATGGAAGTGCCTTGCTGCAGCGGCTTAGCTCGAGCTGTCCAGCAGGCTCTGCAGAACAGCGGTAAGATGATTCCGTGGTCGATAACCACCATCGGGTCTGATGGTGAGGTGCTGGAGGACTAGGAAGGCGTTGATTCTCTCCAAAGGATGAAAACAGGAAGACAACAAAACGAATGGAGGATTTTCCGTGGAGAACATGTTTTGTTTTCAATGTGAACAGACAGTAAAAGGCGAAGCTTGCGTGAAAATGGGTGCCTGCGGTAAGACTCCCGAGGTGTCCAACAAGCAGGATGAGATGACAACTCTGCTTATCGATTTGGCCTCGGCAGCGGGAGGAACGTGTCCCAGCCGCGAAGCCGCCGAACTCATGCTGCAGGCTCATTTTGCTGCTGTGACAAATGTTAACTTTGACCCTGTCAGGATTGACAGCATCAAAGAGGAATTGCAACGAGAGATAGCAAAACAAGGCGGTTCTCTATCCTTTTCCGCCGACGAGCTGTGGCAGGGCGATACCGATGTCGTCTCTCTCCGATCCACACTGCTTTTGGGCATGCGCGGCATGGCTGCCTATGCCTGGCACGCTTACGTGCTAGGGTTTGAGGATGAGATTGTAACGACTTGGTTTTTCCATGGCATGGAGGCTTTGGGTCACGAGCACAGCGTGGACGGCTGGTTGGATCTGCTCATGGAGTTCGGTCAGGTGAACTTGAAGTGTATGGAGCTGTTAGATAAGGCCCACACCTCGACCTACGGCAATCCTGCGCCGACGAAAGTGACAGCCAACGTGGATAAAGGTCCGTTTATCGTCATTTCCGGTCATGATTTGCTGGACCTGAAGCAGCTGCTGGAGCAGACCGAGGGTAAAGGGGTCAATATCTATACTCACGGTGAGATGCTTCCGGCGCATGGGTACCCGGAATTGAACAAGTATCCACACCTAAAGGGCAACTATGGCACTGCTTGGCAGAATCAGCAGAAGGAGTTTGCCGGTCTTCCGGCGCCGATTTTTTTCACCACAAATTGCTTGATGCCGCCGAAAAAGACCTATGCTGATCGGGTCTTTACCACATCAGTAGTGGGCTATCCAGACATGCAGCATATTCCTGACAATCCGAAGGGCCAAAAGGACTTTAGCCCTCTGATTGAAAAAGCCCTCGAGTTGGGCGGGTGGGATGAAGACAAAGCTTTCACAGGGATTAACGGCGGCAATACGATGATGACGGGGTTCGGTCACAACGCCGTACTGGGAGCGGCCGATACCGTCGTAGAAGCGGTCAAGAGCGGCGCTATCCGGCACTTCTTCTTGGTTGGCGGCTGTGATGGGGCCAAACCAGGGCGCAATTACTACACGGATTTTGTCGAGCAAACGCCGAAAGACACAGTCATTCTGACGCTAGCCTGCGGAAAGTTTCGCTTCAACGATCTGGACATTGGCGAAATTGGCGGTCTCCCCCGCATCATGGACATGGGGCAGTGTAACGACGCTTACTCCGCTATCAAAGTGGCGACAGCCTTAGCGGAAGCGTTTGACTGCGGAGTCAACGAACTCCCCTTGACTTTGGTTCTCTCTTGGTATGAACAGAAAGCTGTCTGCATTCTCTTGACTCTGTTGGCATTGGGCATCAAGAACATCCATCTAGGGCCATCATTGCCAGCGTTCCTTTCATCGAATGTCCTGTCTGTTCTGGTGGACAAGTTTGACATCAAACCTGTCTCGACTCCCGAGCAGGACTTGGCTTCCATCCTCGGGTAAGACGAGGTGTTCGGTTAAACGAGAGCACTGCGGCTAACGCCGCGGTGCTCTCGTTATACGTTGAAGCGAAACTGCACTACATCACCGTCTTCGATGGCATAGTCCCGCCCTTCAATGCGCAGCAGACCTTGTTCTCTTGCAGCGGCAAAGGATCCAAGGCGCACGAGTTCATCCCAAGCGACGACTTCGGCGCGAATAAAACCGCGCTCCATGTCGGTGTGGATCTTGCCGGCCGCAACCGGGGCTTTTGTTCCTTCCGGGATGATCCACGAACGCGTCTCTTTGCCCTTAACCGTGTAAAAAGTGATAAGGCGCAGCAGTCTCAGCCCGGCACGTACAACGACTTGCAGGCCTGGCTCGGGAAGGCCTAACTCCTCTAAGAACAGCGCCTGATCGTCTGGCTGGAGCTGCGCCAACTCTGCTTCCAGTGCTGCCGCAAGGGCTATGATCTCAGCGTGTTCGCGTGCGGCCTTGTCACGCAGCGGCTGTACCAGTGCATCAACTGCGGCGTCGGAGTCGGGGGCCGCGAGTTGATCCTCATCCACGTTGATCACGTAAAGCACGGGCTTGGTTGTTAAGAGAAAGAGATCTTGCGGAAGTTCCACTGCTGCGTTGCGCAGAGGAGTGCCCTTGTTCAGAACCTTGAGAGCTGCTTCGAGAGTCTGCAGCTCTTTTTTGACCCAGGGTTCCCCGGTCTTGAGAAGTTTTTCGGTCTTTTCGAATCGGTTCTGTACCGTCTCCATGTCGGCCAGGATGAGTTCGGTGTCAACGATGTCGGCGTCTCGAACAGGGTCTATCCCCGTTACGGTGGAAGCTGTGTTTTCGTCCGTAAAGAGTCGAACGACATGGAGGAGCGCGTCCACTTGACGGATGTGACTGAGAAATTGATTGCCCAATCCTTCGCCGTGATTGGCACCCTTGACCAGGCCAGCAATGTCCACGAATTCAATGGTGGACCCAGTGATAATCTGTGGTTGGATGACTTCGGCTATCTGCAGAAGTCTCGAGTCAGCGATGGGGACTGAGCCGATGTTGGGCTCAATCGTGCAGAATGGGTAGTTAGCAGCTGGCACAGATGTCCGGGCCAGAGCGTTGAACAAGGTCGACTTGCCAACGTTGGGCAAGCCAACGATTCCGATTTGTAACGGCATGGTCTCACTCCTTTTGTGAGCCGAGTTCTACTCGCTGGTTTCTCCATCCGAATCGGATTTCCTCGCCTCACCATGTTTGGGCCAGGAATCTTGAACGCTGTAACCGAATCTACCCAAATGGTAGATCAATGACTTTTTGAGAAGGAAGGTGGAGGCGGTCGTTGAGAATCTTGTGATTAGCGATCGCTGGGCAAACAAGTGAAAAAGCGAACGCGATTGGTGATGGTATGGAGTCTTTGTCTTATGCTGTTGGTTGCTACCTCTCTGGCTCGGACGGCGCAGGCAATGGATGAAACTGAGAGAGTAGAAGCGGTTCGGGATTTGGTGGTGCTTTTGGTCGAACTGCAGGAGCTTCAACTGCTCCAGCTGGAAGTGCTGCAGTCGGAATTGGTTTTTGTGTATGATGTCGGGGATCTTGCCAGCCGTGAGGCTCTTGACAGTCTAGAAAGCAGTACCCGTTCCATCCAAGAGTTGAGTGAGCTGCTTTTGGAGATAGGTGACACGCTGCTTTTTTTCTTGGATGCGGGTGAAGTGTCCGAGCAAAAGTCGGATTTCGTAGAAAACCAAGGTCTTCAGTGGGAGGATGCATCCGATGAAGGGGTGGATCGATCTGTCTATCGGGTTGATGGCGTGGAGTTCGCCCTGCTGCTAGCTCCAGCCGCTCAGTTCCCTCACGGTAACTTAGAACATCCGGCTCAGGTCCATCGCGATTTCTGGATCGCCGAAACGGAAGTAACCTATGCCCTGTGGTATGTGGTTCGTCAGTGGGCGGAGAGCCGAGGATATGTGTTCGCGTCTCTGGGACAAGAGGGCTCACACGAATCTGAGCGAGGCGCAGCGCCCACAGCCTCTTCTCAGGAGCCCGTCACACGCATGCTGTGGTCGGATGCCCTGGTTTGGTGCAACGCTCTGTCAGAAATGGTTGGTCTGCAGCCCGTGTATTTCTTTGCGGGTGATGTTATGCGGAACAGCCTGACTTTTCTTGAGGGCGACGGGTTTGCGAGGCACCAGGATAATGATGGGTTCCGTCTTCCAACGGAAGAGGAGTGGAGTTTGGCAGCCCGTTACAATGGTACACATGCGCTTCCTGGATTGACGCACATGGACAACCTATACTGGTACCCAGGGACATGGGCTAGCGGTGCCGCCTCGTCGGACATGCCGGCTGTTGACGACGTTGCATGGACCAATGCCAATGCGAGACAGACCCAGCCTGTAGCACAGCTTCGCCCCAACGCGCTGGGCCTTTACGATATGAGCGGCAATGTGACAGAATGGATTTTCTACCAGTATGGACACATCGTTTATACTAGGGGCGGCGGTTACTTCCATGGTCCGAATATGGTGGGTGTCGGCTATCCGGCCCACAACTATCCGATAACGAATGCATATGAATGGGTAGGGTTTCGTCTGGCACGCTCCCAGCAGAGGTAACCAGAAAGCAGCTGATTTTCTCGATTTTTGGAGTGCCAGTTCACGCCGTTTACCTAAAAAGCCAGCTAAACGGCGTGGTGTTACGCTGTCGCCCGATGGATTGAGTACAGATGGATTTGCCTGCAACAACGCGTCTGTACCCGACTTGCCGTTGGGCGAGGCTCGGATAACGAGCAGACTATCGAATTCTTTGTTATGGTCCAGTTTTTCTGGTATCATAATGGGTAAGAACTGCGAAAAAAGGGGGAGCGCTACATGGAAGAAACCACGCGGGGCGCAAGGTGGAAGTGGGGTTTGGCCGCAGCGGTCATCGCTTGGGTTGTGGCTGCGATACATGGGTTCATTCATTCCGACATTCCTTTCATGACCCAACTGCTGCAGCCCAGTGGTGCCGAATTGTGGTTGCGGATCTTGACAGCAGCAGTGGCAGTCTGGATCGTTCTGAAAGTGCGGGCACGGTTGAACCAACAGGATACGGCGTTAGCGAGCGAATCTCAGGAGCGGGCTGCGCTTAGGAGTGCCGCTGATCAGGCTGGACTAGCCATCATGACGCTGGATGACAGTCTGCAGATCCAATGGGCTAACGACAGACTGCGTGCACTCACGGGATTCGTCATGAACAACCTGTTGGGGGCGAAATTTCCGGAAGCACTTGTGGCCGATGAGTCACAGGAAACGGCTGCAGATTTTCTTAAGAAGGCCCGCCAGGGAACAGTCACAAGTGCCCAGTTTGCTGTAAAGAGTAAGAGCGATGATTCGTTGGTGGTCAACTGCAGCTCGAGTCTGCTGCATGATCCCAAGACAGATTCTCGCCGAATCGTGCTGTTTCTCCAGAGCGTCAGTGGACTCGTTCAGGAAAAAGAGGAGCTGCAGGGTCAGCTGACTGAAGCCAACGAGCGGATTTCTGTTGTGGAGGAAGAAAAGAAGAGTATCAGTGAAGAGCATACCCGGATCGCGGAGCGCGCGAGCCGCCTTGAGGATGAGCTGCGGGCATCGCAGGAGGCCAAGGACGAGTTGGTGAAAGACAAGGAAGAGTTGGAAGCTGAAAAAGATGCTTTGGAGAAGGCATTGGAGGACAAGGCAGCCCAGCTTGCTGATGCCGAACGCCAGAGCGAAACGCTTCAGGAGGCTAAAGAGGTTGAACTGAAGGAACTCCGTACTAAAACGGAGCGGGAAACGGATGCAATTCGGGCGAGAAGCGAAGCGGAGGCCGGTCGCTGGAGACAAGCCCTCGAACTGGCCCATCACAATCTGCTTAGTACTCCTCTGCCAATCCTGTTTCTGGATGAGGGAGGCCATATTTCGGAATGCAGCGGAAGAGCAGAGCAGCTTCTGGAGAGTATTGTCGGGACCTCGAGTCTTAATGGGCAGAGTTTCGCATCGTTCTTAGAACCCGAAGCCATCAGAGGATTCACTGCAAAGATGCAGAAAGTGTTCGCCGGCGATACGGTCGAACCCCAGCTTTTGCATCTGACAGGTGATAACGGACACAAGGTGACCCTGGTATGCAGTCTCAGTGGCTTTCGAGGCGAGAATGGTGTCGATCGGGCTGTGCTTATGGCCCATGACGTGACGGATATGCAGAACCGTTTGGATGAGTTGAGGGAGAAGGCGCATAACAGTCAGTTTGAATTGGGTGACATGCTGGAAGAAGTAGAGTGGGAACGTGATCGATGCAACGTTATCCTTAAGTCCATCACGGAAGGTATTCTCGTGACCGATGTCTACCATCGTGTCGTGCTGATGAACCGAGCAGCCGAAGACATCTTAGGTTTGCGTCTGAGTGACGTGCTGCAGCGTCCCGTCTCGTTTGCTGTGCCCGAACGCTTTTTCCGGACCGAACTAGAGCGAACCCTGGATCAGCGTTTGACTGACAACTGCTTTAGCCTCAAACTGTCGAAGACAGAAGGCGAACTTGAATTGGATGTGTCGACCAGTGTCGTGAAAAACCAGAACGCCAAGGGTATGGCGGTGGTAGCCCGCTTGGTACGACAATAGGGTTAAGCAGCCACTGTGAAAAGGATGATCTGTGGGTGACAGAGCTTACCGAAAGGCTCCTTGCATGGTTTCAGCGGCATCAGCGTGCACTGCCGTGGCGTGAGACAGCTGACCCTTACCGAATATGGGTGTCTGAGGTTATGCTGCAGCAGACACGCGTTGAGGCCGTAATACTGAAGTATCAGCAGTTTGTCGAGAGTTTTCCCGACGCAGCTGCGTTAGCATCAGCCGACGAGGAGGAAGTCCTCGGGCTTTGGCAGGGCCTTGGATATTACAGCCGTGCTCGGCGACTGCACCAGGCTGCCCAAATCTTGGTTCATGAACACGCCGGGCGTTTCCCGGATTATCAGGGGTTTCGGGGGCTGCCAGGAGTCGGAGAGTACACAGCGGACGCGGTTTACAGCATTGCGTTTGGAAGACCGGTCTTAGCTGTGGACGGCAACGTTCTGCGCGTTGGAGCCCGCCTCTTTTGTCTGGAAGTGGATATTTTGTCAGCCCGAGCAAAAAAGGCGGTTCGGAGTGCTTTGCACGATCACGTGGCTGTCAATCAACCGGGTGTTTTTAACCAAGCGCTTATGGATCTCGGCTCGGCAGTGTGTGTACCGAGAAAGCCCCGTTGTGAAGGGTGTCCAGCTGCCTTTTGCTGCGAAGCAAAGTTAACTGGCAGGACCGATGAGCTCCCCATACGCGGGGCGCCGTCTAGGCCGCGTCCAACGCCTGTTGCCGTTTGGGTGATCCGCGATAGGGAGGGGCATCTTCTGCTTCGCCGGCGCCGAGGCGGCGGATTTCTGCAGGGACTGTGGGAGTTTCCCTGGTGGGAAACAGAGTCTAGCGACGCGGCTGCCGAAACGGAGGGTGCTTATGGATCGGGTGCGCTGCGCCTGACTGGACGTCAGGCCTTTCATGAGTATACATTCAGCCACAAACAGTGGCTCATGGATATCCGGGAATACGTATTCGATAGCGATGGCGAACTGCCATGGATGCCGAAGTCGGCTGAAGACTATGCTTGGGTGTCTGAGTCCGGTTGGGCAAACTTGCCCACCGCCACAGCATTCCGGTCAGTTTTTGCATTTGCCGGGGCATCGGGGATCCTGGCCATAGGGGAGGAAGACGATGATGGATAGGCCTGTACGGATAGAACGAACGGAAGTCTTGGTGATAGGTGGAGCTCTGGCCGGCCTGGCAGCCGCTAACGCAGCAGCCGATGCAGGCGCGGGCGTCATGCTGATGAGCAAGGGCAAGCCGGGTCACAGTGGCTCGACCTTGTACATAGGCGGGTATATCACCTGGTGTCCTCCAGGTCAAGAGCAGCTTCTCTGCGACCAGATCCGATGGACCGGCGGGTACCTAGGCGATCCGAGCCTTGTTAGCGTGTTGGCTGAAAACATTAACGAGGCGAATCAGCGGCTCGTCGGCTGGGGATTGGCGATGAACGCACTCGCACCCACAGACAAGCCTACCGTGGCAGAAGTGGACTGCCCACCCCGCCAACCCAAAGGGTACCTGCTTGGGAAAGTCATGGCAGAGCGAGCGGCTCAGCAGGGCGTTGACATGCGAGCCGGGCTGAGTGTAGTGGCGCTGCTAGCTGGAGAAGATGGGGAAGTCTGCGGAGCTCTAGCCGTTGACAACGAAGCTAGTGAGTTTGTTGCGGTCCAAGCGGGGCAGACCATCGTAGCGACAGGTGGGGGCGCGAGGGCCTTTGCTCGCTGTGATAATCCTCGAGGCACCACAGGCGATGGGTTTCTGCTAGCGTTGGAGGCGGGGGCTTCTCTCGTCGATATGGAGCTCATAAACTTCAACTACGAATACTCGGATATGGAAGCGGCCTTAGAACGAGGGCCTTCTGTAGTAGGTGAGCGAGGTACTGCCCATTACTTTCTAGGCGGTATAAAGATTGACGAATATGGGCGCACGCGAGTGCCCGGGCTCCTTGCCGCTGGCGAAGTGACTGGAGGTCTGTTGGGTGCCGCACGTTTGGGCGGTTCGGCGCTGGCAGAATGCTTAGTATTTGGCCTGCGGGCCGGTGAGGCTGCTGCCCTGGGCAGTGTGGACGGCACGGTGGAAGCCGATGTGTTCCAGACTATCGCCGAGACCGCAGCAGACAGCCAATGTGCCAAGCTCGCGGCCGGTGTTGGTGAGACTCTCTCAGACGTGTCCAACCGAATTCGCCAGACAGCGTGGGTCTGTGGAGGCGTTGTCAAAGACGAAGCCTATTTGCGGCGGGGCTTGGACGCGCTGTATGAGCTGTCTGAGACAGTCGATAGTCTGCAGGTGGCACAAGTCTCGGACCTGTCGCAGCTCCATGAAATCCGGAGTATCTACTTTGCTGTGCTGGCTTCCATGGAAGCGGCCTGCTTGCGGCGCGAGACGCGCGGCAATTTCTGGCGGAGTGATTTCCCGTCTCCGGACCGCGAGGCCGGAGCGTACCGCAGCATCGTTTTCTGGAATGATGGCCGGCTGCGAGTCGTTCAGCGGCCCCTGCCCGCCGAAATGCCGCTGAACGACTACCCTATCCGTATTGGTCCCGGTTGTTTTGGTTATGATTTCTCTAACGGTCCGCGGTGACTGCGGGCCGTTGGATGCAGAGCTTCTGTTACCAAGCTGCCGCCGCTTTGATCAACTTGCGGAGATTGGCGGCGCCAAACTGCAGGGCCTGCAGCGGTTCTTCGATTCCTTCGAATTCGATACTGACCGTGCCATCGTATCCATAGCCCTGCAGGAGACGGAGGCACTGCAGCAGGGGTACGTCTCCATGACCGATAATCGCGCCCCGGAGGAGGTTTCCGCCACGGGTTGAAAACCATCCAGGCCCAGGGTTTAAGGCGGTGCCGGGTTTGGTATGGAAGTCCTTAGCATGCACATGGAACACGTATGGCAGCAGCCTGCCCACCGCTGTCGACGGATCTTCGTCGACACACAGGAAATTGCCGATGTCCAGAAGGACACCAAAGTTTTCGTGGTTAACGGCATTGACCAACTGTTCGACCCGCGTGCTGTCCTGGGCGAAAAAGCCGTGGTTTTCGATCATCGTCTTAATGCCCCGTTCGGCTGCGTACTCGGTCACGGCGCGACAGGCTTTGGCAAGGATAGGGACGGCATCAGAGAACCCTCGGGGGCGGGCCTGTTCGCGGGGAAACCCTCGCGTGACATCGTGACGCATGGCAGGCACGCCTAGGATCCGAGCAACTTCCACTTCCTGTTTGAGGCGTTCAGCTTCTGTCTGCCAGTCACCGTTCCTCACGTTGAGGAAGTCTGCCCCTACAGTATAGCCGCTGATGGGCAGGTCGCGGCTTTCGCATAGTTCCCTTGCCTGTTTGGCAAATTCACCATAGCTCTGGCCTGATTTTGGTGTGGGAAATCCCGCGAAGAACTCGATGGTATCGAAACCCATTTCTTTCGTTTCGTCGATCACGCTGATCATGTCCAAGTTAGTCTGGGAAAAACTGTACGAACTTACTCCAATCTGCAAGACACACCCTCCTTCGTGCTTCAAACACGATTCTTGTGTTGATTACCTTCCCTACGTCCCCGGTGAATCCCTTGCCGAATTCATGAACGAGTTTGGCGGCGGCTGAGGTTCTAGGAAGGCGTTGATTGTTGAACCTATGCATAGGGAAAACTCTACTTTGAGAGGAGTCAAATTATGGCCAAGTTGGCGTCACGACAAGTGCATTTGGATTTCCACACGTCTGAGTTTATGCCCGGAGTGGGTGCTGCGTTTAGCAAGGAAAATTTCCAGGAGGCCCTGCGCATAGGCAACCTCAATTCCATAACTGTTTTTGCGAAATGCCATCACAGTTGGAGCTACTACCCGACTGAGGCTGGGATGATGCATCCCACCCAGGACCCCGAGTTTGACCTTACAGGTGCCATGATCGAAGCCGGACACGAA
>SLOG01000136.1 GCA_007132635.1 Limnochordia bacterium | reverse complement strand
GCCGCTGCGGGGAAATCGTGCTACACTGCACGTAAAAGCATACAAGGAGTGGTGGCAGTGCGAATCTTACTAGTCCGTCATGGTCAGTCCATTGGTAATGTAGTGCAGGAAGACATGCCGGATCCTCAACTCACTGACCTCGGCCGCAGGCAGGCAGTGCAGGTTGCCGAGTTTTTATCAAGATTTTTCATAACTCAGATATTTGCCAGCCCTTTGATTCGCTGCCTGGCAACAGCCCAGCCCCTGGCCCGAGCTCTCGGTATCCCCATTAACGCGTGGATGGACCTCGTTGAGGTGCGAGATCAAGGGCGTTTCATTGGACCAGGCCGTAAAACACTGGAGAGTAGCTTTCCGGAGGCGATTCTTGAGCTCCAAGTATCTGATTCCGGCTGGGTTTACCATGGCACGGAACTCCCAAGAGAAGCCGCGCAACGAGCCAGACGTGTTGTTCAGCGCCTTGGTAAGGAATGCGGCCAGCAGACGGCCGCCGTGTTTGCCCACGGGACCTTCAACAACTACCTGTTGGCTGCAGCCTTAGGCATTCCCTTTAATCGAAATCTTCGCTTTCGGCAGTCAAATGGCGGCATCAATGTCCTGGACTTTCTTGATGGATGCGTAAGTGTCAGCTGCATCAATGACTGCTCACACCTGATGCCAGACCTGCGTGAACTCCCCCCTTGGACGGACGACATGCTGCCAATCAACGCAGAGCCGTCTTAGTCTGCAGCTCAGGTTCGTCATTAATCAGTGCCAGGAATTCCAATGCAAGATCGGGGTCAAACTGTATCCCTGCCTGAGACCGTATCTCCTGTGCAGCTTTCTGCGTCGGCAGAGCTGCTCGGTAAGGCCTGTCCGACGTCATGGCATCAAAGGCATCAATGATGCTGATCATACGAACCGGGAGAGGTATCTCATTCCCTCGCAGGTTGAAGGGATAGCCTTTGCCGTTCCAGGCCGCGTGGTGACGCAGAATACCTTCGGCTACGGAGACGAGTTCATCGCATGCGAGAGCAATCCGATACCCGATCTCTGGATGCCGATGCATCACGCGCCATTCATCTTGCGTCAACGGACCCGGCTTGTTGAGGATCTGTTCGGGGATGCCAACCTTCCCCAGATCATGAAGCAGAGCCAAGAGCTGCAGTTCACTCTGTTCATATTCGGACAGGCCAACACGGCGACCAAATGCATGGGCCAGCCGACACAGGTTCTTACAATGGGCCTCTGTCTCATGGCTCTTTTCCTGAAGCGCCTTCTGCAGGGACTGCACCAGCGAGCTGCGACTCGACTGATAGTTCGTCGCTTTCATGCTGTACATCCGATCTTCTGCTTCTTTGAGTAGCGATTGAGTGGTGACGCCGGCATCAACTCGGAGCGCCCAGCCAACCGAAAGACTAAGGCGCACGGGCAAGCCGATGCAGCGCCTGGCGGCAGCACGAATTTTCGTGCCAAGCTCCTGTATATAATCTAAGTCGGCCCTCTCAACGAGCACAACAAGCTCGTCACCACCCCAACGTGCTGCCGTCTCATCGGGCGAGAGCGTTTGGCGCAGTACATCGGCAGCAGCCCGAAGCAGCTTATCGCCCTCACACTGGCCGAAACCATCATTGACCACCTTGAGTCCGTCTACATCTACCATCACCAGAGACAGAGGCTTCCCTTCCAGAGCCTCAAGCTGCTCTTCAAAATACCGACGGTTGAAAAGACCTGTCAAGGAATCGCGGGTACTCCATTCGCGGAGCTGATCTTCCATTTGGCAGCGGTCCAAAGCGTTCTGGACAATCTCGGCTGCCATCTGCAGTTGACACAGTTCGCCATCGTGCCACACCTGACCATTTCGCACGGAGTCAAAACCTAGAAATCCTGCAATACGCCCTTGAGAAAGCATGGGAACCACAAGGACTGATTGGATCCCCTGTCTCTGGAGCGCTTCTCGTTCATTCCCAGCCTCTTGCGGCATGGCATCCACGTCAGGAACATGAATCACATGATTGTCTCGCAATTGGCGCACCCACCACGGAAAATCGTCTGACGGCACGTGCTGCAGAGTGTCCATGGCCGGAGCAATTCCCGGTGCGCACCATTCATAGGTGTTTTTCGATTGCCGGAAATCCGCCGAAAACTCGAATATGTAGGTGCGATCAACGGCAAAAAACAAACCCAGCTTAGCCAAGGCGCGCTGAATGAGCACGGGATACTCAGTCGAAGGCGCGACGATAAAACTCCGCGAGATATCCGCAAGAAGCCGCTGGAACTGCTGTTCGTAGCGGCGGTAAGCTTTCCCGCAATTTCGGTTGCCAAACCAACGGTACAATATGTATGCAAGACATCCGCCCACGAAAGCCACAGCCAGGAGGAAAAAACCATGTATCTGCTCCATAGGGTTTGTGTTCTCCTTATACGTTAACTATTCCGATATTCCGCACTGCTACCACTTCCAGAGCCGAAGATCGGTCACCGCTGCCGGCGATACGCTGTGGTCTGTACAGCGTTTGCATGGTGAAGCCAAGGCCGCGGTAAAGGGAGAGTATTCGCTCCGTCGCTTGATTCGACAGAATCACGGGCCCTGAGTGTCCCGCCAGCCACACGAGGAAAGCGGTGCTGTTCTCCCTTTTCTTACGGACGCGAATTGTCCTGAACGCCTGTAAAAAAACGAGACCCGTGCGGAACCGTGCACACCTTGCATGCCCGGTTGTATCCTGCAGCACTGTAGCCAGTCATGCCTCCAGCCACGTTATAGACGTGCTTGAACCCATGGGATTTCAGAATGCTGCAGCCGAGGCTAGAACGGTTTCCTGAGCTGCAGATAAGGACGACTGGGTGCTCCGGGTCCAGCTCACTGCTTTGCGTTCGCAATTCCGCCACGGGGATGTTGATCGCTCCCTCCAGATGGTTGTCCTCATATTCTAGGGGTGCGCGGACGTCAAGCAGAGTGAAACCATCCGTCCCCGTTATCTTTGCTCGCAAACCCTCAGCAGACAGTTGGTGGACAGAGTTGGTCCTGCGTCCCGACACCGCCCACTGACTCATTCCACCCTCCAGAAACCCAACGATGCCATCGACACCGGTGCGCCGAGCCCATCTGACCGCATCTGCCGCTTGCTGATGACTATCCGCTACCAAGAGGATGTCCTTGTCTGCGGGCAGAACCCAGCCCGCAAAGGTAGGGAAATTCCCGTTTAGATCCAAGTGCAGAGCCCCAGGTACATGCTGACCGCCAAATGAGAGATAATTCCGCACGTCTAACACCAAGGTTCCAGGTTCATCCATTTTAGTTTCGAACGCGGCTGCGGACCATTCGCTTAGAACTGGCAGCTCCCGGAGTTTAGTCGGCCCTTGACGGTTGATATCGCTGCAGCGCCCGAAGTGGTCTGGTGCCGGGGGCATGTTTTCTGTCAGCGAACGGATAAACGATTGCTTGTCTTCTATCTGCAGTGCTCGGTTGAAATTCCGCTCATAACCGATGGTCGAACGCCACTTGGCTCCCATGGCTCGGCCGCACAACGAACCAGCTCCGTGGGCTGGGTACACTTCGCAATAGTCCGGCAGCCGGAGCAGCTTGCTGTGGAGCGACTCAAACAGCTTGCCCGCTAGTTCGTTCGCCTGCTTGGGAAACAGATCCGGGCGTCCTACGTCCCCTACAAACAATGTGTCCCCGACAAAAACCCCCACAGGGCTTCGGGACCGGGCGGTATCGGCCACAACAAAGCTCAAGTGTTCGGGGGTATGGCCCGGTGTCTCCAGAACCTCAATCCGCATGTCCTCAATCTCAACCACATCGCCTTCCGAAAGACCCCTGTGCGGAAACGCGCACTGAGCCGACTCTGCCACATAGATTTCGGCACCCGTCTTCTCCGCCAGGTCCATATGCCCAGAGACGAAATCCGCGTGGAGGTGAGTCTGCAGAATGTGTGTGATCTTCACACCTAACGAACGGGCTTCTTCAATGTAGTGTTCCACATCCCGCTGCGGGTCAATGACGGCACACGATTGGGATCCCGCCAGGATATACGAGCTGTGCGCGATTTTCTTGGTAAAGAAGTGTTTTAGAAGCATAGCGACTCCTTTGCAGAGTTGGTTGTTTAACGATACAGCGAAAAGACCTTTTGGTAGTGTTCTGCGGAGGGAGTTAAAATCCCTTTTATCTATTGGCGCTGGATTGGCGCGGAAAACCGGCGGGCGAGGACAATGCGTCCGCGCGCGCCGGTTCGGGTAACGCCTATCTGCCTTCGATTCTATGGCTCAATGAAACTGCCCTCTTGATTGTCGAAGAAGCTGTTAGCCGTCTCCACATC
>SLOG01000289.1 GCA_007132635.1 Limnochordia bacterium | reverse complement strand
ATTTGCAGAAAGCGAAGAGGAAGAGGAAGAGGTGGCTGTGACGGAGGGGGAGGCTGAGGCGCCATCCCTGAGTGATGCCGAGGGGGCCCAAGCGCTTCCAGTTGAGTTGGCTGTGGAGATACCTGTGGAGACACCTGAGGAGGCGCCTGAGGAGACGATCAGCGCTGCCGCTGAGGTGGCCGTAGCTGAATCCGTAGAAGCAGCAATTGAGGAACCGGTTGAGAAGACGCCGGAACCTGCGCCAAAACGCTCACCGATTCACGTGCATACCGTGAAATCTGGCGAGACGCTGTGGGACATCGCGCAAGCCTATGGGATTACGGTGGATACGATCCTCTCAGCGAATGATATCAGCAACAGCAATCGTATTCGAGTGGGTCAGGAACTGCAGATTCTAACGGTTCAGGGTGTACTGCATCCTGTTGCAGTTGGCGAGAGTCTATGGGAGATTGCACGCCGCTATGACGTTTCGATAGACGCTATCGCTGCTGCGAATGACATTTCCGATCCGTCACGCATTCAACCGCGAGATCGTCTAGTGATTCCGGGTGCGACTAGTCTGCGGCCTCGAGATGTCTTGGTGGTCAACGGGCAGCTCCAGAAAGCTTTCGATTGGCCGACTCGCGGCAGGATCTCGTCGCCTTTTGGACCCCGTTGGGGACGGATGCATAACGGTATTGATATTGCGGTGCCTACAGGGACGCCAATTAGGGCGGCCGCCAATGGTACGGTTTCATTTGCAGGCTGGAATGGTGGCTACGGGTACTTGGTGACCATTGACCACGGGAATAATATCGAGACTCGATATGCCCATAACTCTAGACTTCCCGTCAAAGCCGGGACTCGGGTTGAGCGAGGGCAGATCGTTGCGTACAGTGGAAACACGGGGAATTCAACCGGACCGCACCTGCATTTTGAAATCCGTCATCGAGGGACCCCTGTTGATCCCATGCGGTTTTTGCGATAATGTGAGGAAACTGTTGGTTCTGTGGACTCCAGCGCCCACGAGGGCATGAGAACCGCCTTGAAATTACCTGCAAGCTGTGTTATACTTCTTTTCGTCTGATAAGCAAGGAAGGTGAGGTGAGCGCTATGCGCGAAGGAATTCATCCTCAATATAAAGAGGCTAACGTATCATGTGTTTGTGGCAATGCCTTTTCCACTCGTTCAACAAAGAATGAGATCCGCGTAGAGGTTTGTTCGAAGTGTCATCCGTTTTATACTGGTCAACGGCAGCAGAATCGAAATGCTGGCGGCCGGATAGAACGTTTCTTGAAGAAGTATGATATGGATAAGAAAGAGTAGGTTAGCGCCTGGTGGAAGGCCTAATTGGTGAGACCGGGTTTGCAGATGGAGCAGGGGGCTACCCTGCTTTTTTTGTTGGGTAGTCGAAGAGGTGTTGGTTTTCTCCGCTGCTCTACCGACGAGTACCGATGTTAGACGTAAGACATTAGGGGTGGGACACATGCTTATGTTGGCGCCCATGGCGGGGCTTACTGACGCAGCCTTCCGTTTGTTGGTCAAGGACTATGGATGTGATTGGGTATTCAGCGAGATGGTCAGTGCGAAGGGAATAGTGTACCACAACCCGAGCACTGAGCGGCTACTGCGTATGGAGGACAGCGAAAGGCCTTTGTCGGTTCAGATTTTCGGTTCTGACCCCGAGGCTATGGCCGCTGCGGCTCAGCATATTGCCGACGTCTATGGGCCTGATGCCATCGACATCAATATGGGGTGTCCAACTCCGAAGATAGTACGGAATGGTGACGGGGCGGCATTGCTTCGAAACCCTGAGAAGGCTGCCGCTGTGGCTTCAGCCGTCGTCAAGTCGATAAGGCTTCCTGTGAGTGTGAAAATCCGCACAGGGTGGGATTCTCAAAGCATTAACTGTGTTGAAGTCGCGCGGCGTCTTGAGGATGCTGGTGTACATGCCGTCACGGTACACGGACGTACTCGGGAACAGTTTTACAGCGGAAAAGCCGATTGGCGCTGGATTGCCGCCGTTGCTGCGGCTGTCAACATCGATGTGGTTGGAAATGGGGACGTCTTTAGTCCGGAAGATGCGTGCTCAATGCTAGCAGTCACAGGGTGTCAGCATATTATGGTTGGTCGCGGTACCATGGGTAACCCGTGGCTCTTTCGAGATATCAAGGCGGTGCTTGCAGGTCGTACTGTTCCGCCGCCGCCCTCCTTGGCGGAACGCCGTTCTGTCGCTCTGCGCCATTTGCGCCGAAAGACAGATCTAGTAGGAGAGCGCCTGGCCGTTGTTCAGATGCGGGGCCACTTGGGATCATATCTAAAAGGAGTTCCGCATGCGGCAGAAAGTAGGCAGAAGATGACGCAGTGTACGAGTTATGAAGAAGTGGAGCAGGTGTTTCTCGACCTTGAAAGCGAATTGTCCAGGAGTTGCTCGTGATACGCAGTTCTGATAGAATGATTGTGGCAAATCTAGCAAATGGGTAGGGATGGCAATGGATTTCTACCGAGTTGGGGATAAGTTGGTCAGTACTGACAAGGTTATGGGAGCTTTGGAAAGGATTTTGGAGTTCCGAGCGAAAGGCCTCTCGCAACAGGAGACGGCTCAAAGGATTGGTGTCGATCGCTCCTTCATTTCTCGCTTAGAAGCGTTAGGCGAGGTTCGCAAGGGTGGTTCTTTGGCGATTCTTGGTTTTCCACTTAAGAACAAGGATGAACTCCTAGACTTGTCCCACGAACTAGGCGCTGACTATGTGTTTCTCATGACAGATGCCGAGAGGATTGCCTATATTCAAGGGTTTAACGGGGTGGACCTCCTCAATGAGCTGATGGGACTGATGACACGTCTGAAGGAATACGATACCGTGGTCATGATAGGATCAGATATGCGGATCAGGCTAGCTGAAGCCATTCTAGGTGATAAAGTCATGGGAATCACATTGGGAGAGTCTCCGATAAAGTGTGATGTATTTCTTGATCCTGCAGAATTGAGACGGCTCATTTCTACAGTGAAGGGTGGCTCCGGATGAAACGAATAGTCAGTGTCAGCATCGGTTCATCGAAACGAGACCATAAGGCTGAGCTACGCGTTTTGGGTGAGGACGTCATAGTTGAAAGAATCGGAACCGATGGTGACATTGATAAGGCCATTCGGGTAATTCGTGATTTAGATGGGAAGGTTGATGCGTTCGGGATGGGTGGAATCGACCTCTATATCTGGCATGGAGGAAAGCGCTATACATTTCGCGAGGCTAAGCGTATCGCGAGAGCGGCTCAGAAGACGCCTATCGTCGATGGATCGGGTTTAAAGAACACATTGGAGCGGCACGTTATCGAATTGCTTTGGCGCGATCATCGCGGTCTTCTTCAGAATAAGCGCGTACTGATGGTTTGCGCGATGGACAGGTTTGGTATGGCGGAGGCAGTCGATTCGTTGGACTGTGAGGTCTTATACGGTGATCTGATATTTGCGCTAGGCCTTCCGTTACCGTTAGCCAACCTAAAGGCGCTGGGCCGCGTTGCTCGTGTTTTGGCTCCATTTATTGTCCAGCTTCCCTTCTCTCTGCTCTACCCTACCGGGAAAAAGCAAGATGAAAGCCGGCAACAGACCAAATTTGCCCGCTACTACCAGTGGGCTGATGTTATTGCCGGTGATTTCCATATGATTAAGAAGTATCTGCCGCCCGATCTGGCTGGGAAGACAGTTATCACCAACACTGTGACCCAGGGGGATGTGGATCTGCTGCAGTCAATCGGTGTCGCCCATTTAGTGACGACTACACCTCATATCTGCGGACGTTCTTTCGGGACCAACGTGATCGAAGGTCTGCTAGTTGCCCTCTTGGGTAAACCGGTGGATTCCATTACTCCTCAGGATTATCGGGGGATACTGGAGAAGCTAGAGTTTCAGCCGTGGATTCACGATTTCTCATCGGGAACCGAGGCTTAGAGATAACCTAAGATGAAGCGAGGATGAAGCGGCCGGTTAAGTGTGTTATGTTTCTTGACACGGCTTTTCGCGTTGCATATAATGAATGCGATACACTGGAAGTCGGATCCATTGATGGCAGTACGAACGCCGGGAATGGCTTGCGGGGCTGGGGATCCGGCACGGTTTGTTTTTGGAAAAGGAGTGTGTTGGCATATGATGGAAAAAGAAGTATTGCTTACCCCAGAGGGACTAGCAGACCTGGAAAAAGAGTTGGAGACACTAAAAACGGCAAAACGGCGCCAAGTGGCCGAGCGGATCAAACAGGCTTTGGAGTTTGGGGATATCTCTGAGAACGCTGAGTACGACGATGCCAAAAACGAACAGGCTTT
>SLOG01000088.1 GCA_007132635.1 Limnochordia bacterium | reverse complement strand
TTGAGAAGCGGGAGAGTGATACGGGACGCACCAATCCCATGTATACCAACCTTAACTGGCACGGACTTGGTGTCGGACCCTTTAAGAGCTCTCAACAGGCCTATGATTCCATGCATATTGGCGACTCAACAGCAGCCAGAAAACTCCAAGCCAAACTAGCAGAGCAAAACAAGGACGAGTAACCAGGAGGTAATGTCATGCTACGTGTTTGTGTTGTCGGCCTCGGCCATATAGGCAACCTTCACGCAGATATCTACCAGGATAACTCGGAAGTTGAGTTGGTAGGTGTCTGTGACCTCCTTAAGGATCGAGCAGAAACTACGGGAACCCGTCTTGGGGTCCCGTGGTTTCTTGATGCAGCAGAGATGCTGAAGGAGTTGGCTCCAGACCTAGTAAGTGTGGCCACCGGTGGATACGAATATGCCAGCGACCACTACGAACCTACGATCCAGGCCTTTGAGGCAGGTTGTCATGTACTATGCGAGAAGCCTATCCACAATGAGATCAGCAAGGCAGAGGAGATGGTAGCCAAGGCAGCTGAGAAGAAGCTCTGTTTTGGTGTTGACTTCAACCACAGGTTCACGCCGGCCGGAAGACTGGCAAAACGCTGGGTTGAGGAAGGCCGTTTGGGCGACCTGCTTTTTGCCAACATCGCCATGTGGATTGGCAAGTTCCAGGAGCTTGATTCGGTGTACTATCACCTAAAGGCATTGCATCCTCATTCCATGGACATGCTGCGCTATTTCTGTGGCGAGGTTCGGCGAGTCCATTGTTTTGGCCTTAAGGCACCTGGCCGTAACTTATATAGTACCGCGTCTGCGAATTTCCAGTTCGCGAACGGAATGGTTGGCCACCTTACAGGATCGTACGATATCGAACGAGGCCATCCTATGGAGCGCGTTGAGGTGGCTGGCACCAAGGGGCGTTTTGTCTGGGAAGATATGTGGCGCGAGGTGACACTGTATCCCGCAGGGAATCTCGAGAAGACTGTGTACACTAATCCGGTCTTTGGTGGTTACACCGGGTTTCCCGACACCTTTGCCTGCCGAATTAACACCTTTGTTGACCAGGTTGCTGCGGGTGCCAGTCCAGACGAAATCGACGGAAGCGGTCTCGACGGCCTCAAGGCGCAGCGCATCATCGCCGCCATGATCAAATCCATCGAAACAGACAGTGTCGTAGACGTAGACAACTAAGAAACAAGGGATGTGGAAGGGTTTGACAAATCGTGAACGGGCCATGGCAGTACTGAACTACGAGTCCTATGATCGGTTGCCCGTCGTCCATTTTGGCTTCTGGACGGAAACTCTGGAAAAGTGGGCGGCAGAAGGGCACCTCAGCCCAGAAGAGCTTCAAGGTGTATACGATGGTAGTCCCGCAGAGAATGTCATCGCTGCTAATCTCGGGTTCGATTTCAACTGGTACACAACGTTTGGCGCCAATAGCGGGTTGTTTCCCCATTTTGACCGCGAGATCATCGAAGAGACAGACGATGGGTTTCGCAAAGTCGTGAGTCCTACCGGCGTCATCATCTTAGAAAGAGAGGGGGCCGGTTCGATCCCCGCTGAGGTAGACTATCTGCTTAAGAGTCGGCAGGAGTGGGAAGAGCATTATCTGCCGCGCCTGCAGTTCAGTCCCGAGCGCATCAACTGGGAGGCACTGGCCAGGCTTAAAGAGACGGAACCAAAGCGCACAGATCCTTTAGGTCTGCACTTGGGTAGTTTGTATGGGAACATCCGAAATTGGTTGACAGTAGTCGGATCAAGCTATCTGCAGGTCGATGACGAACCTCTCTTCGATGAGATTATTGACACAGTCGGGAATCTATGTTTTCAGTGTGCTGAGGCGATTTTGAACGTCGGAGCGCCTTTTGACTTCGCTCACTTTTGGGAAGACATCTGCTTTAAGTCCGGCCCACTCATCGACCCGAGGAAATTCGAGGCCAAAGTGGGTCCGCATTACCGACGCCTAACCGAACTCGTGAATAGTCACGGCATTCACATTATCTCGCTTGACTGTGACGGATGGATTGACAAGCTCATCCCAACGTGGATTAACAACGGTGTCAACACCATGTTTCCTATCGAAGTCGGTACCTGGGGAGGCAATCTGATACCTTGGCGCGAGACATACGGCCGTGAACTGCGAGGTGTCGGCGGAACCAACAAAAACGTGTTCTCCAAAGACCGAACAGCCGTAGATGCGGAAATCAAGCGCCTAAGAACCATTATCGAATTAGGAGGCTTTCTTCCGTGCCCAGACCATAGGATAGCACCTGACGCCGAATGGGACAACGTTGTATACTACTGCCAGCGTCTGCGAGAAGAATTCTAAAACCCAAAGAACGGCAAGAAGGCTCGTACCTAAAAGGTACAAGCCTTCTTTACCTCCACCGTTATCAATAGTCGGACTGCTCCACTTCGGAGTATTGGTGACGGAATACCGAAAGCACCCGCTCTTCGGCGCCGTTGAGATGTCGCACAGCCACTTTCCTAGCGCGCTGAGCATCTTTTGCCGCCAATGCCTGAGCTAGTTCGGTGTGCTCCTGTAACGCTGCCTCCATACGGTCTCTGCCCGTAAGCGAAGCCGCACGGAAGCGGGTAATCTGTTCAAACAGATTATCCAGGATCCGCTCTAACACTTCATTATCGGCTGCCTGGCAGATAATCTTATGAAAGGCCGTGTCGATGCGAATACAGCTGTTGACATCCTCGTTTTTGATGCAGCTGTTAACCTGTTCGATATAATAATTGAGATCTGCAATCTGGCGAGGAGTGATCCGTTCTGCGGCCAATTCGGCCGCCAAACCTTCTAACACCACGCGCACCTGGAAGATATCCGAGATCTCCTTTTTGGACTTGATACCCGTCACAAAGGCTCCTTTGCGGGGCACCAAGACTATCAAGCCTTCCTGCTCTAGCATGTGAATGGCTTCCCTGGCCGGTGTACGACTCACATTGAGCTGCTCGGCAATTCCCACTTCAGTCAGTTGATCACCAGGCTGCAGCTTACCACTGAGTACTGCACTCCGTATGACGCTGTACACCTGCTCGCGCAGGGGTTGGTAACTCTGGGGATCAATGGGGGGAAGGTTTTTCATCTGAGGCCTCCTCACCGTTAGTATGCTACCCCCCATTATAACAGACGGAATAGCCTGGCGCTAGCAAGATCCGCTTCGTCAATCGAGAGGGAAGCCAGTCATTATCCTTCTAAACAGCATTTCGCTCTCCGGTGCGAATCCGCACGGCATCTTCTACCGGAGAGATGAATATTTTTCCGTCTCCTACCGTGTCAGTGCGGGAAGCATTCATAATGGAATCAATTAGCGGATCTACTTCGTCATCATCGACCACAATCTCGACTTTAACTTTCTCTTTTAGCCGCACCTCATACTCGACGCCCCGGTAGACATTGGTGCTGCCGCGCTGTTCGCCATAACCCACAATCTGCGTAATCGTCATTCCACCAATATTCAGCCGTTCGCAGGCGACGATTACCGGCTCAAGATGAGTGGGGCGGATGATACATTCGAGTTTCTTCATTAGGTTCTCTCCCTCCAGGTCCTCTTATAAGGCAGTTGATTTTCTCAATTTCGACGAGTGCCAGTTCACGCCGTTTACCTAAGACGCCAGTTAAACGGCGTGATATGATGCCCTCGTCCGCAGGAAAACGGAAAAACAATGCCTTCCTACATCGACTAGCATAGTGAGCATTCGCGCCTTCTAGCGAGTGATCTTGATACTCTTGTACCGCAAGGCGACGAAGTCGGGATATGAAATCGAACCGTGTTCTGCAATATCCAAACCCTCAACCTCGACTTCGGCAGATACCCGCAGGCCAACGGTCGCTGCGATAACCTTGAACAAAACGAAAGCAGTCCCCAAGGTCCATACTGCGACAGCTCCCACGCCCACAAACTGCACGCCTAGAAGTGCCAAGCCGCCTCCATAGAAAAGTCCCCCGTCCACAGCGAACAGACCAACCATAAGGGTACCCAAGGCTCCGCAGATACCGTGCACTGCCACAGCTCCAACAGGATCGTCAACACGCAGCCGATCGATCAAGGCGATACCGTAGACCACAACCGTACCAGCTGCAGCGCCAATGAGAACAGCGCCCAAAAACGATACATCGGCAGCTCCAGCCGTCACACCAACCAGTCCAGCTAACGCTCCATTCAAGGTCATTGTCACGTCAGCTCTTTTGAACTTGATCCAAGTAACGATCATGGCAAAAGTCGCTCCGGCAGCAGCGGCCAGATTCGTTGTTGCCGCTATCATGCCGATACTCAAATCACTTCC
>SLOG01000101.1 GCA_007132635.1 Limnochordia bacterium | reverse complement strand
TGTAGGCAATACTTACCAGAAGCAGACAGAAGAGCAGGGCCAGACCTGCCGCAAAGCGAGCCACCAATGCAAGGCTAGCGCGGTTGTCCACCAACGACACAGTAGTCTCTTTCGTCAGCAGCACCGGCGCCTTAAGTGTATTTGTCATGGCCTGCACAACACTGAAGACTGCTAAACTCAAAACGGGGAAGGGCAGGCGAGCCAACACGGCGTTGGCGATGGTATGTGTGGAAGCAATCATCAACGGCGTGGCGGCCAATGGCAGGAAAAACACAGCCAGCCGCTGATACGTCAGCGGTTGTTTCATTAAATCATGCCTTCCTTCGCGGCAGTCCCCGTCACCAGAGGTCACGTAGGGCCTGGTAAAGGGCGACGAGATTTTCCGGAGGTGTCTTGGCTTGGACATTGTGCACAGTGTTAAAGACAAACCCGCCACCTTGGCCGAAGATGCTCACTCGTTCGGTCACCTCGCGACGGACATCATCCGGGCTTCCGAAGGGCAGGGTATGCTGCGTGTCTACCCCTCCGCCCCAGAACACAACCTCGCCGCCAAATTCCTCCTTTAAGGCTTTCGGGTCCATGCCAGCAGCTGAACACTGCACCGGATTGAGAATATCGAATCCGGCCGCGATGAAATCCGGTATTAGGGCCGCGACCGAACCACACGTGTGGATAAACGTCTTCCACGTCGTGTTCTTGTGTATCCAATCGTTGACCACCCTATGGAAGGGCGCAAATAGATCGCGGTATGCTTCTGGCGAGATAAAAGGGCCGTTCTGCGTACCAAAATCTGTCCCGGAGACCATAACGACATCGACTCGATCGCCGACAACTCCCCAGCATCGCGCCAGATTCTCCAGCGCTATCTCACACTGCCGCTGAAACACCGCATACACGTAGTCGCGGCGTGTTACGGTACTCACATACCATTCCTCTACATCGCGAATGCCCTTGGGGTAAGCAAGCTGCACACCGGGCACCAAAGCGATATCCCCGAAACTGGTACCGCCAAAACCTCCAATCAGGGCTTGGTCCGTGTGCTCATACAAAAACGCTGTGCGCTCCTGAAGGTGACTTAGCTCCTCGTCGGAAATTGGCTGAAACTCCTCCAGATTGTCCTCCACCCGAAGCGTCGCTTCATTGATGGGAGGCTGGCGTATGATCGCGTCGAAATACCAGCCCCCGTGCGGCATGCGCCCGCTGGGCGGAGCCGTCTTATCGCCACCAGGATACATGAGCAGATCGCCACTGGCCTCCGGCTCCGTGTTGAAATCCCGCGGCACCAAGACTGGCGTCCCGTCAAACGCTGTCCATGGACGCCAGTCACGATTTGCAAATCCAAAGAAATTACGTGTCCCCTCAACGGCAACCGTATCCACGCCCAAAGCGTCCTTGAGATCATCCTTGATCTCCCCCAGCATTTGGAACGGCTCGACTACTTTGACAGGCGTACCCGGTGGATCCAGCTTCAACGCCTGTCGAAGCGCATAGACCGAGCTTACGTGCATGCTGGTCACCGCGGTGCCCCCCAAATCCAGCGGCACACGGTCCGGGGCTTCATGGGCCAAGGCCCTCTTTACACGCTCTCGCGGTGTCATCTCCTCACGCACCTTCCCAATGATATCTACTCTTACGGCAGGAATCCGCGGCCGTCGCCCGAATACCTGAGTGAAACTGAACGCCTGAAGGAGCGACTGCCCGATGGACCGAGTCTACAACCAACCACGCTATTACGAAATCGCCTTTTCTTATCGCGACATCCCCAAAGAGACAACGGTACTGGAGCAGGCCGCAGCGCTTTTCTCGCATATTCCTGTCCGCTCTGTACTAGAATTCGCGTGCGGAAACAGTCCGCACATGGTAGAGCTTCTGCAGCGCGGTTACCGGTACACAGGCATCGACATTAACCCAGAAATGCTCGCCTATTCGCAAAAGAAAGCGGCTAACGCCGGGTTTGCGGTGGATCTTATCCAGGCTAATCTCGTGGACATCCGCCTACCAGCTCCGGTTGATCTAGCTTACACTATGTTGGGTTCGCTCTACGTTAGGACCACGGCAGAGCTGAAAGCCCACTTTCTCTCGGCCGCTCACAATCTGCGCCCAGGAGGGCTGTACTTTCTCGACTGGTGCGTAGATTTTTCTCCCCTCAATGACTCTGTCGATCACTGGCGAACTCGCCGAGGCAGCACCCGGGTCAGCGTGAGGTACAGTACGGCACACCTGAACTCAGTGGAACAAACCTTTACAGAAACGCTGCACCTGACTATCCACGAAGACGACGATGTGTTCGAGATCCAAGATTCCACGGTACGCCGAGCCATCTATCCCCAGGAATTTCGAATTCTCATCGATTCCCTGGATGACTTCGAGTTCGTCGGTTGGTACAATAACTGGAACCTGCGCCAGCCTCTCACGGGAGACGAGAACCCCATTGCCCGCCCGATCACTATCATACGGCGAGTGTGAAGGCGCACTCTACACGCAGTCTTGTGCTACCAAGCGGCGCCTTCGAGACCGGCGGCAGAATCCCTGTCCAAAAACAGAAGTGCTCGCGGGTGGCGCCGCAAAATGGATGCCGGGCAGTCCGTGGATATCGGCCCTTCCAGCGCCCGTTTTACAGCTTCTGCTTTGCGGCTGTCTGGGACGACCGAGACGATGGAGCGACAGGCCATAATGGCGGGAACGGTCAGAGTGATGGCGTATTTCGGGACCTCGTCCAATGCGGCAAACCATCCCTCCCCTAGCTGCTGCTGGCGACACGCCTCGTCCAGCTCGACCACCTTCACCCACAGAGGATCATCAAAATCGGCAACTGGTGGATCGTTGAAGGCAATATGGCCGTTCTCTCCAATCCCAATAAACCCAATATCCATAGGGTTTTCCCGGACCAACTGCTCATAGCGGCGGCATTCTGCTTCGACATCGGCAGCGTCACCTTCTATGTAGTGGAAGGCTGCCGGTTTGAAAGGGTCTTCAATGCGAGTCTTCAGCCACAATCGAAAGCTGGCTGGATGATCAGCGGCCATTCCTTGGTATTCATCGAGATGGAATGCCTGAACCAGGTTCCATGGGATCTGTGGCTCCGCGCCTAGGGCTGCCGCGAATTCAAACTGCGATGCCCCCGTGGAAAAGAGAAGGTTGATGGCTCGTTGTTTGGAACGCAGTCCGTGGCACAGCCTCTCCGCGAAGGCAGCGGCGGCTTTCCCCAACTGGACTTTGTCTTCATACACCTGAACATGCAGACTGTCGTAGACCATTTCTTTAATTGGTTTCAAGGGAGCTCCTCCTTGTCGCCAGCCGCGCTCAGCGGCCGAACTCGTTGGGATCAAGTCCTGCTGTTCCTAAGAATTCGCCCAGTTTCACCGAAACCCCTTCTGCCGTTGAATGCTCAGCCGCTAATCCAAGAACGCAGCTCACAGCCCCAGCCTTGACATCGGCTGTTGGCGGCTGTCCGTCCCGCAAGGCCTGGAAGAAGCCCTGCAGCAGGCGCACATCGCTCCCGCCATGGCCGCCGCTCTCAGGCGGAACATATGTTCGGTGTTCAATACCTGTATGACGATCGGTCACAACGATAGAGCCAGACGCTTCATCGAACTCTAGCTTACCGTGATCACCAAAGACCATGATTTGACGATTGTCCACCGGAGCAAACAGAGAAAGCGAGTACGTCGCAGTGACTCCATTGTCATAGCGCAGTACTGCGCTGCCGTGGTCTACCGTCGTCTTCTCCGACGTAAACACACATGTGTCGCGCAGGTAGCCATCGACGGCTTCGGCCTCCAAGTACAAGCTTCTATAGGGCTCATTCCGCAGATCCAGGTATTCTGGGCATTCTTTCTGGTAACTGCAGGTCAAGCAGCGTTCTCCCTGCCAGCGGCCGGGCGTGAACACCGCCACGCCTCCGAAAGCATGCACTTCCTCAGGCTGCCCACCCGCCCACCAGTTGACGATGTCCAAGAGATGCGTACTCTTATGGTTAAACAGGCCTCCACTTCGGCTGCGAAAGCGGTGCCAGCGACGGAAGTAGTCGGCCCCCTGCCGATTGTCTACGGCGTCGATCTGCCGCACCGTGCCGATGTCGCCACGCGCTAGAAGCCGCCGCGCTTCGGCGTACAGCCCATGGTAGCGGAGCACAAACCCCACCTGCACGATCTGGTCCTCCTGCGCGGCGCTCAGAATTTCGCCGCATTCCTCTGGGCTTGTGGCCAGCGGCTTTTCACAGAGTACATGCTTGCCGGCCCGGACCGCAGCCGCGGCCACTTCGCCGTGGGTGTGGTCTGGTGTGGTTACTACGACCATCGT
>SLOG01000282.1 GCA_007132635.1 Limnochordia bacterium | reverse complement strand
TGATCGAAACGAATTCTTCGGCCACCAGCCAGAAGGGGTACTAGAAAGGCGGTTCCGGGCCTTCGAATTCGTTTAACGGTACCAGGTACCGTAAAGGTACCGTAAAGAAAAATCGAAGGCTCGGAAAAGCTTTATGAGTTGAGGTTTCGGTGGCTAGCCTGAGAGTTTTCTGCGATCAGAACACCGGCACAAGTATACCGATCAGCGGCTGCGCCGCAAGAAGTACTCCTGCTCTACCTTTATGCTGTACTTGGGTCTGGACCGAGTCTACGATGTGCCCCATCACAATGTGGTTTTTGCCAAGGATTACCGGCGTAACGTGGAGGAGGTGGCCAAGAGCTATGCATTATCCCAAGATCCGACCGTTTACTTTCAGAATGCGTCGGTGACTGACCCTAGTCTAGCTCCCGCCGGGCACTCGGCTATCTACATACTGTCACCAGTGCCTAACAACATTAGCGGGATTCTTTGGACAGACGAGAGGATCACTGCCCAGCTCATCCTGGAAAGCTGATTTGGGAAACTGTGCTGCTAGTGGTAACGGGAGGACAAGCCATGGATGTGATGAAAAGAAGCGACTTTCTGCCGTCCGATGAAGAGATTGTCATGAAGAAGACTATCTATCTCCAGGGTTTTCCTGTGCACTCGCACGAGTTTCTGGAGATTGTCTATATTGCCCGAGGCAGCGGCACACATCATATCAACGAGCATCAGTATGAAGTGACGGCGGGGGACGTGTTTTTCCTGAACCACAGCAGCAAACATACATTCAGAAGAATCAGCGACGATTTCCTCATAATAAACTGCGTGTTTCTGCCCGGTGTTCTGGAGGACTGTCTTGTACAGGCCGGTAACGCCGAATACCTTTTGCATTCCATGCTCTACCAACGGTCTAGTGATGGGGACGAAGACTTTTTGTTTAGTGTTAACATCCTGGGGCGCGAACAGGAGTTCGATTACCTGTTCACCGATATGAACCGAGAGTACCTAAACAGGGATGATGGGTATGAGTTAGTACTGCGGAGTTACTTGACCATAGTCGTGTCCAAAATCTTTCGCTTGGCCAGCACAAAGCAGGCAACCGCGCGCCGTGATGCCGTTAGACAGGCTATCGATTATATGCACGCACATTTCCACAAACCACTGAGACTAGACGAGATTGCTGAGCAGGCCATGCTCAGCCCGGCCTACTTCTCGGCGGTCTTCCGAGAAGAGACGGGTGTTACAGTTACCGATTTCCTGCATGACATCCGGCTACAGGAAGCCTGCCGTATGCTCAGCGATGATGCGGGGAATATCCGGGATATCATCGCTGCCGTTGGCTACAGCGACGCGAAGTCTTTCTACAAGATATTTCGGCGCCGCACAGGCATGACGCCCGGGGAATACCGGAAGCGGCAGTCTGGTAGTTCGATCCAGCGATCGTAAGGTTCCCCAAAAATCCCATAATATCACCCATTTCCACTCCTCCCCTCATCAGGTATCCTTATAGGGAGGAGTGGTTTTTTTGGTTCAGTCCATTGCGTATACTAGGTACTATGACAAAGTCTATGGGTGTTGGCTCGGGAAATGTATTGCCGGGACCATAGGGGCACCCTCGGAAGGGCGCAAAGAGCTCTTCGACTATGGGTATGATCCGCGTTCGGTTGAGAACATGCTGCCTAACGACGATCTCGATCTCCAAATCCTCTGGTTAGAGGTTATGGAGAGAAAAGGGCTGGAGTTTACGACCGAGGACTTGGCCGATGCGTTTTTTAACAAATGCCCGTATTCTCCGGGTGAATATGCCGTCTTCAAGAAAAACTATGCGCGAGGTATTCGCCCTCCCACCTCTGGAGTGTTCAACAACAGCTATTATTTGAACGGCAATGGATGCCCTATACGGTCTGAGATTTGGGCCTGCATAAGCCCTGGCAGCCCAGAACTGGCAAGGCATTTTGCTCATCAAGATGGCATCATGGACCATGGTGGGGATTCCGTCGAAGGCGAAGCGTTTTATGCGGCTATGGAAGCAGCGGCGTTCTTTGAAGATGACATACATAACCTTCTGGAGACGGGACTGTCGCAGGTCTCTTCCCAGGGGTGGACTCATGAGATTGTCCGGCGAGTCATGCAGCTGCACGGCGACGGCTGCGACCGGACCTTTACGCGGGAAAGTATCATAAACGAATACGGTCATCCGGACTGTACGAACTATTTCCAGAACCTAGGGTTTACCGTTCTGTCCTTGCTCTATGGAGAAGGTGACTTCATCGAGTCTACAATGCTGGGTCTAAACTGCGGCTTTGACACCGACTGTACCTGTGCTACGGTTGGTGCGATCATCGGTATCATGCAGGGCGCAGAGAAGATCATGGCTGCCTACGGTTTTTCTGACCCGGGGTATGTCCTAGGGGTGGAGGTTCAGAGACGGTCGAATTGTATTGCGGATCTCGCTGAAGATACTTGTCGGATCGGCGCTGCAGCCGCTGAGCAGAAGAATCCGGCAGTAAAGATCATGGACGCGCCATCCTTCGATCCCCTGCCACACTCAGACCCGCCGGCACCCATAACCCTGACCGTGGAATATACGGGCACGCCCGCTATTGGCATCGGAGAGAGCTGCCAGGTGAAATTGAGCGTCCAGAATACCACGGATGCCGGTATGGAAGGACTGGTCAGGATGGATTGTCCTGAAGGGTGGTTATGTAACCCGGCGGCCGTGATGCTGAACCTCGAGGCCAAACAGCAGTATTCTGTTCCCATTACAGTGTCGGTACCGGATGATACAGAGCGGTTAGATGAGACGAACCTGCTAACAGCCTCCTTTTCCTACGGGAACGAGAAAACCGAGTATCAGTTTGGACTGGTAGGGGCCGCCGTGTGGAGGCTGTACGGGCCGTTCTGGGACAACTGTCTCGAGCTCCCCACCATGGATTACTGGGACTCGTATTACGAACACATTTCTGGCAGGAATGCTTCGGAGCGGGCGGACAAAACACGCGCCTATCATCTCAATACGACGGTGGACATAGAGAAGCCCTATTTGCCAGAACCATCCCTGCGGAGTCGTCACAGCTTGCCGTCGCATAAGGGGCACCTGGTCAATACGCACACGGACAGGTTTAGTGTGAATGATCTCCTTGGTTGGCAGGGGCCTTGCGTTGTCTACCTCGAACGCTGCCTGTTTTCCCCGGAAGACAGAGAGCTGGGTGTTCTGATAGGGCATACCGACGCTTATAAGCTGTGGCTTAACGGTGATTTGATCAGTGCGAGAAGCGAGACGGATTGGTGCACCGACGAGAACCGACATGTGCTTAGGCAGCCGATTCGCAAGGGAGTCAACCGCGTCGTAGTGAAACTGGCACGACGCAGCGCCAAGGCGGATTTTTCCCTTATATTCTGTGAAGAGGGGCCGACATCAACGCACATTTCCGATTTCTCGTCTTTTGCTGTCATGACCGAATGAGGGGGTATGCTTACCGTAGCTGGTTGGTTGCTGGAAGGGACCTTTATTTCAGGGAGGTATTCTGTATGTTGAAAAGACCATCGTTTATGCTAGTGCTTGTCGGTCTTGTTATCGGTCTTGCTGCTGGTTCGGCCGGCGCATACCAGCAAGCTCCGATGTTGGATTCGCTGGTGGAGCAGGGAGAGCTTCCGCCCATTGATGAACGGCTTCCGCACGAACCCTTTGTCGTGGGCCCCGGAACGCTGATCGTTGAAGAGGATCTGGATTGGGAAGTAGGGCGTTACGGCGGTACGCTGCGCACCGTGAACCCGCAGCCAGACTGGCAGCCGGATCTGTTTATCATGAACAACGAACCGCTTTTGACCGCTCCTGGGATTAGTGCAGACGACATCGAGCCTAATCTTCTGAGCGAGTTTGTGGCCAATGAAGACAATACGGTCTTCACCTTTACTCTGCGCGAAGGCCTCCGGTGGTCCGATGGAGAACCAGTCACGACCGAGGATGTGCGATTCGTCTACGAGGACATTCTTCTGAACGAGGAAATCACCCCGATATTTCCTGCCAAATTCCGTGCGGCAGGCGATGCGCAAGGTGAACCCATGGATTTGGAGATACTAGACGAGCGTTCCTTCCAACTGTCTTTCGCGGAGCCTTACGGAGCGTTTATCACGCAAATGACGACAGGCGCCGGCTGGCCTGGCTATCAGGAGATCCTGCTTCCGGCCCACTATCTGAAGAAGTACCACATCGACTACGTTGACGTGGAAACCCTCTTCCCTCTTCTGGATGAAGAGGAACTAGAGGAGGATGAATGGTACAACCTGTTCAATCTCAAGACTATCGGCCATTGGGATATGA
>SLOG01000069.1 GCA_007132635.1 Limnochordia bacterium | reverse complement strand
CATTTTTTCAACCATTTTTCTAGAAATATCACCCTTTTTTGAAATTAATTTTTTGTTTTTTTCAAATTTTTCTAAAATTTTTCTCAAATTCTCTGAATTTTCTTTTTCAACAAGAAAGCCATTTTCTTTAACAAGCTCTTTACTACCACCAGTATCAGTTGAAATAATTGGTAAACCACAAGCCATAGCTTCTAATATAGCATTAGACATACCCTCATTTAAAGAAGGAAGAACAAAAATATCGTTTTTTTGTAAAACCTCAGGGATATCCTTGTGATCAATCATACCGAGGAAATTTGTTTTTACGGATTTTTCTTTTGATAGATTTTCCAGTTCTTCAAGAAGAGGACCATCACCAACTAAAGTAAGTTCAAAATTCTTTTTTCCTTTTAAAGCTTTAATTAAAAAATCAAAACCCTTTCTTTCAATTAACCTACCTGTTGAAACAATCTTTATTTTTCCTTTTTCTTCTTTCCCTTTTCTTTCTTCTCTCTTAGGTTTAAACTCCTCAATATCAATACCGTTAGGTATAACTTTGATTTCTTTTTTGTCGTAAGTTTCAAGAGCTAAATCCTTTAAACCTTCAGAATTAGCTACAACCTCTTTTGCATTCTTCCAGATTTTTTTACTAAGATTTTTAAAAACAAGCTTGTCTAAAATGTAAAACCTTTTGTTGTAAAAAGGGACATCACTACCTCTAAGGCTAACAATGTAAGGAATTTTCAACTTCATAGCTATGTAACCACATGGGATTCCAAAAAAAGCATGACAGAGATCGTAGTTTTTTTCTTTTTTTAACTTTTTTGAAAAAGAAAGAGCTTTTTTAGAATATATGAGGAGGTTTTTGTTTGATTGAAAATGTAAATTTCCTTTTTTACCAATGTTTAAGTAATAGATGGTAATATTTTCAGAAAACTTTTCAGTTTTTTCTTCATCTATGGAAGAAGTAACTAGATCTATTTCGATATCTTTGTATTTTGAAAATTCTTTTAGAAGATAGTAGTTAGCATTTGCAGCACCCCCTCCTAAAGGAGGGAATTCATAATTTAAAATCAAAATCTTCTTCTTTTTTCCCATTCTCTTCTTTTTAAAAAATATCCGTATTCTATCACAATCTTAAAAGTTTTTTAATTTCTTTTAACACAAAATCAAAGCTAAACACCCCTCTCAAACAAATCTCCTACATAGCTCTCTTTCTTTGGATAAAAAACACCAATAATCATATATGGATTACGGGCGGTAAAATGATTTCTTTTTGTAGTTCCTAGAAAAAAATATAAATCTTTGTTTTTTGTAAAATCATCAAAGTACTTCTTTTTTACATCATCCAAAGCTTTTTCTTCATTTCCTTTACTTTCTAGTTGCTTCCAAAATAAAGCTCCTAATTCCCAATCAATTATACTCAATTTGCTAACAGTACCGACAGAATCTTCAAATTCATAATAGAATTTATACGGTAATTTTTTCAATGATTCGAATGGATTCTTTTGATTAGAAAAAAGCCGAAATTGATTACGGAACTCTTCAACCTTTTCTTTTGGCCAATCTCTAGATACTTGCTCAACATAGAAATTTTTAATCTTTGTTGGCTTAAATACAGCTAAAGAAAGATTTTTCCTCTCAGATCTACAAGTTAAATCCCCTATTTTTGTATATACTTTTTTTAAGACAGTCTCCTTTCTTCTTTTCCAAGAGCCTCCATCAGTTCCTAAAACTTCACCCAAATGAACTTTTTCCATATTCACCGGGCTAAAGCTTTCTGCCCTAGAATCTTTTTTACTCTTTTTCAATTCTAATTCAATCCACTGATATTTTTTATATCGTTTTGGATCATTCAAGCTTCTAAAAGGTATTGGATATATTCTAACCCATTCACCACTTTCTGCTATACCAGCAGTACATACAGACTCTTCGAAAGCATCTATATGTGGGTAGGTTTTAACTGTGATGAGTATTTTCTTTTTCAAAATTCCTCTTTTTACTAAAGATGAAATACACACTTGTCAAAATCAGGTTC
The DNA here is from genome assembly GCA_007132635.1 of Limnochordia bacterium. Classification (GTDB taxonomy): domain Bacteria; phylum Bacillota; class Limnochordia; order Darwinibacteriales; family SLO01; genus SLOG01. Next base: position 2,300 of record SLOG01000069.1, on the reverse strand, counting down.
TTCTTCACTCAAAACTTTTGCGATTCTACTTCTATGGCAACAATTGTAATCTTTTTCAAAACAAGTTAACGCAATACTTTTCAAACTTTCTAATTTTTCTCGGATTAAACTCAATTCTTTCATATTGTTCCCCCTTATCCTTTCTTCATACTCTTCAAAAAGTTTTTCATAGCTTTTTTTTGAATTTAGATTTTTTCTTTTAAAAGAATCTATTCCTAAATCACTAATCTGTATATATTTAATTCCCATTTTATGCAAAGCATATCTCAATTGATTTTTTGAAAATCCATATTTCATACTAAAAGCATTTCTACGAACATCTACAAGCAAAGAAACTTCATTTTCTAAAAGTTTGTTTAAATATTCTTCCAATGATATTCCTTCATAACCTATCGTAAAAAGTTTTTTTGAGTGATGAACCTGTTTAAATTTTGGATCTCTACTGTAATATGGATATTCCTTCTTTATATATTTTAAAAGTTTAGTATTAGAAAATTTTGAATATTTTCTTAAAAATTTTTCCAATACTTCCTGCTCCCCCTTTTTTAATTGAGAAGCATAATCGTTGAAATCCAACTTTTCCCAAAAATCTCTACTCTCGCTTAAAAATCCATATTTAGCCATAGTTGATCTGTCTGCATTTGCTTGAAAAGAAATCACACCTGGAACAAAGAAGTACGACGGTTTCAAATTCTCTCTCTCCTGCTCCTTTGTATACAAAAAAAGATTTCTCTGAAACTCTTTATCTGGGACATTATTTTTTAAATTTTGAAGTAATGCAAGCATTACTTTTCTTCTGTAGAACATAGATTCAGTCTAGCATAATTTGGTGAAAAATTTTTGTAAGGGAAAAAAATGAGAGCTACACCGAAGTGGAACTCTCGAGCGGTGAACTAATTCGTTAAAACGAACAGTTGGGCTTAAGAAAAACACCTATGTGATATTCTTAAACACTAATATTGTAGTTTTAACTCTAATACAAGTCAATACTACCTCATTTTTTCATTTCTTTTTTTTTAATTTTTAATATTTTCTCGCTATTATTAAGTTGACAACATGTCAACTTAATATATAATCTTAGTATGAAAATAATGAAAGTAGCAAAATTAAAAGCAAATTTTTCACAAGTATTAAAAGACCTAGAGAAAGGTGAAGAGATCGTTATTGAATTCGGAAAAGGTCATAAGAAACTTGGAGTTATTGTTCCTTTTGAGAAATATGAAAAGAAAAAAAGAAAAATTGGAATTTTAGAAAACAAGGGTAGTTATGAAATTGTTGGAGATTTTAAAATAACGGATGAGGAGTTAGCCTCTTTATGAATGTTTTAATTGATACACAAATAATTCTCCATGTTCTTTTTGATAAAAGGAGGTTGAGTAAAAAAGAAAAGGATATTCTTTTAAATCAGGATAATGAAATTTTTTGTAGTTCCATTTCTTTTTTTGAAATAAGCCTTAAGTATTCAATTGGAAAATTAAAATTGAAAAACGTAACTCCAGAAGAAATCCCTCAGTTAATGATTAATGCTGGTTATGTGATAGAGGATGTAGGTTATGATTCTCTCTCAACATTCCACAAACTTCCAATAGCTACTCACAAGGATCCATTTGACAGAATAATTATTTGGGAAGCTATTAAAAAGGATTATTTTCTTTTAACACAAGACAAACAATTCGAGAAATATTCAAAATATGGGTTGGAGCTTTTGTAAAACGGTTTCCTTTTTTAAAGAAAAACAGTAGAATATCTTAAATTCTAAATATGAAGAAAATAACGAATAAAAACAAAAAAGAATCTGCTGTCTTACTCCCTATGGATGAATGGGAAGCAATTCAAGAGACCTTCTATCTATGTTCAATACCTGGAATGAGAGAATCCATTGTTTCAGGGATGAAAGAAAACCTTAAAGATTGCTCCACGAAAGTAGTTTTTTAGCTTAGTACAAAACCTTTACTCCCCCTTGCAACGTTAGTTGACAAAAGGTAAAATGAGGCAGTAATTTGTCAACCTTTCAAAATGAATAAAAAAATATTTGCAGAAAGATTAAGTTCTGCGAGAAAAATGTCTGGTTTGTCTATGGATGAGCTAGTAAAAAAAATGCATGGTAAAGTTTCTAAAAACGCAATTTCAAAGTATGAAAAAGGCCTAATGCTTCCAAATAGCTCTGTGGCGATATCCCTAGCTAATGCCCTTTCTGTAAGAGTTGAATATTTTTTCAGAGAAAGTAAATTTAAATTAGAAAACTTTAAATTTAGAAAAAAAACTTCGAAGTTTTCTAAAAAAAATCAAAATTCAATTGT
>SLOG01000120.1 GCA_007132635.1 Limnochordia bacterium | reverse complement strand
GCATCGATGCGGAGACTTCTGCCTTTGTACTATCTCAGATCCCTATTCATGAAAGAAGAACTGTTCTGCAGTAAACGAAGCGCCGATGTTAAATCCTCCGTAAGGCATGTTTCTAAGCCGATTGCTTGCGATATACGGTTGATTGACACGGTCCACTACAAAGATAAACGGCATGTTCTCCATATACCAAGCATAGGCCTCATCCCAGGCCGCAGCAGCCTCTTCCGTACCAGGAATCGCCTGCCGTATGGTTCGGTGAAGACGATACGCGTCTTTCACCCAGTGCGGAGGTTCATCACCTTCACGTCCATCGGTATTGTACCACGTAGCCCATGTGGTGCCGTAGTTTGTCCAAACATCCGGCAGAAGTTCGTGGGACTGGTACCCCATCCGCCACAACGGCAGATGGTGATACTCCACCGATATCTGGAGTTCATTGGCCCCAGAACGTTGGTTCCGGAGGGCGCCGGCTATCTGCCGCATTGACGTACGTAGACCGATTTCCTGGAAGTACTCCACGAACAGCTCGGTTGCAGGGACAATGTCGGGTCTGCGGTTAAAGACTTCGAAGTAGATCTCAAACGGCTCTCCGCTGGGCGACAACCGGTAGCCGTCGCTATCCCGCTCTGTCATGCCCAAGGCATCCAACAGTGCCTCCGCAGCTTCGGGATCATACGCTGCGAATTCGGGTGAAAGGAGTCCAGAATCGGGTACTTCTGCCTGCTTATAGTAGAGGCTATCGATCAGCTCACTACGATCAATGGCCAAACTAAGTGCCTGGCGAAAGCGAACGTCATGTACTACTTCCTGCCAAGCTGGATCGGGAAACGTGTGATTCGGATAGATGACGGAAGGCACCGTGTGCATGAACGGTACGATGGTTCGATAACCCCCGTTCTCCTCGTTCTGGACCAAAAGCGGAAGCTCCCGCAAGCGGACTTCTGCCGAAACATAGTCCAACTCTCCAGCGATGATCTTCATCATGACCATCTCGTGATCACTGACTTCATAGGATACGATTCGATCGATGTAGGGAAGCTGCTTCCCTTCAGTATCCACTTTGAAGTAGAAGGGATTGCGCTCGTATTCAATGACGCCAGGAGCGCTTTCTACTCGCACCCACGCGTAAAGCCCCGGATGACCGATGGATTTACGGCGTGTCAAGTCCCAGTTCGAAGCCCTTCTGGCATTAAACAGGTTCCACCACTCGTCATCTAGTTCTTCCTTATCTAGCTCCGGACGGAGTTCGTCCATCGTGCGATAGCCGAGATGAAACTGCCTCAGATAGTGACTAGGGTTAATCAGCTCCGTGTAGCCGCGCCAGCCTTCAATGGTCAAAACTGCCAAAAACTGCCCAAATGGCTCGTCAAAGCGAATGACAAATGTGTAATCATCAATGATCTCCAATTCCATGGGACTTCCGTCCACACTCCCACCAGACCGGAACGGCTCTCGATGCCCGCCGTCCCAGATATCCGCCTTCTGTCCCCGCCAACCGCCACTGGCACCGCGCACGAAGTCCGGCAAGATGTCGCACGGACGGTGGGGTGCAGCCGTCGATAAGTAAAGGAAAAAGGGTTGATCAGAACGGTTCCGCCTATGGTCTTCCAAAAAGCCAACAGCTTTCTCCGCAAACGTGACGTCAACCAGTTCATCGCGCCAACCCGGCGTTTGCAGGCCCTCTCGCTGCTGGTTGTAGTACACTTCCCTCGGCCGATCAGGGCTGCCCACAACCCTGTCCCCTTCGATAAAGGCGTAGGGAGGCATATCGAGCGACCCGGCAATGCCAAAGAAGTAGTCAAAACCGTGGTCTAAAGGCCCACCCGCAAGTGGTTTCGCGTAATCCACGTCAAATCCATTCTGCTGAAAAGCTTGCCGATCGCCATGGAATTCGGCGAAATTCGAACCATCTTTGCAGGTCCACGAAAAACCCAGGTGCCACTTGCCGACGGCTGCAGTCGCATAGCCGTGCTCCCACAGCAGGGAGGGGACTGTCGTGCGGCCCTCTTCGATGAGCTGGGACGCCAGGGCATTCATGTGAGGCGGCGGATCACCCCTCCTACATTTAATCACGGCGCCTTTTACGCAGGTAATGGTCACCGGCGCGCGACAGACGATAGTACGTGTGGTTCATATGCTTGGTCCAATCCCTCTGCCGGTGGTAATTGTCCAGCATCGTACCCTGCACTCGTTCGACGAGGCCTTTGGTTTCCAGTGATTTCAGCCGTTCGACAGCCGCTTCTTCGCCAATTTTCAGGTTAATCCCCAGGCGCCATGGGTACTCTGCCCCCATGCTGCGCAGGTACTTCAGAATACGTCGATCGACAGTATCTTCTTTTTCTTCCTCCAGATGCCCTTCCTTGAGAAGAACATCATAGAGGTTAGCAGCGGCAGCCTCTAGGTCTGTCCGCAATGCAGACGCCAATTCCGAAGCGGCTTGGTCATCAATCTCCTCCGTCAAAAGCGATTGGGCGGTCTCATAATCCGCTTCTGCCGTCACAAACTCCTCGATACTGGGCATAACCTTTTCCAGCTGGCCCAGGCGCTGAGCGAGGGGTGCCATCCTCTCGGGATCGGCACTGACTTCCGGGCGGGCCAGCTCTCGCAGAATCTCGGCCCGTTCGCTTTGAATGGCCGCCAACCGTGCGCGGATGTCTAGTTCGGTAAGGAGTTTGCTGGGAAACATCACGGGTTGGCCCCATCGACGGCCGGCAAGCCTTGCAGAACACCCAGACTGAAAGTGAGCAGCACTGACAGTAGCGCACCCATCGTTATCTCCTCCATGTCAAAGCAAGTCGTCTTACACTGTGCTTTTCCTGGTTAACTATGCAGCGACTCCTGCGGCCAAATCCTTGGGATCCGAATACTCCCCAGATACTAAAGAAAACCCCTACCTTAGAAGGGGTTTTCATCAACGCGAATGTCTTTCCGGTTTTGTGGCTTGGTGGAGATGAGGGGATTCGAACCCCCGACTTCCACAATGCGAATGTGGCACTCTCCCACTGAGTTACATCCCCACTCTGAATAAGACATTCGGCGCGGCTTCAGAATTTCCTGCCCTTTCTACGAGTGCGTGACGCGAAATTCCCAAAAGGCAATGCGTTCCCGCCGCCAGGTGTAGGTAATCAGCACCCGGTCACCTGCGGGAGACACGATAGCAGGGTAGGAGTACTCTCCCGGATCGTCTTCCAAGACAAACGCGTTCTGCCATATCTGCCCATTGTCCATAGAGACAGCCATGGACAATGGTGTCCGCTCACCCCAGTTCGAGCCTATGGGGTTGTACACCAAGACCAAGCAGCCCGGCTCCGTTTGGACGACATCGATGCCGCTGTTGTTATTCGGGAGTTCAGTCGGGTAAGCCGCACACCAATTCCTTCCGCCATCCGTGGAATCGCTGCGGTACACCCATCCCGCTGTACTGCGAAGCAGCATGTGTACGTGCTGCGGTTGCGATTCCCACAGGGTGGGCTGGATCACGCCCCGCCCGGCAAACGACGACTCGGGAACCAGTGGCGGATTGGGAGGTGAAACCCGCTTCTCCTGCGAAAGGTTTCGCTTCTGGGGCAGCGGCACCCACCCGCTCATACCCCAAGACGCGTCGTGGTCTGTTGAGATATCCACAAAGGCATCCCAGTACTCATTGGTCTCCACGGAGGCCGGCGCCAGCCAGGTCCCGTCGTGAAGCACAATAGGCTTGTTCCGCACCGGCCCCCGACCGCCGCGGTCTCCGGGGACCAGCGGGCGCGGTTCTGTCCATGTGCGACCGCCATCCGGCGATTCCATCACTCGAGTCTCCCAGTTAGGGATGGTCTTCCCCACTTTGTAGTAGAGGAATACTCGTCTGCCATCCGGACTGAACAGCACAGGATTCCAGTGCGGCAGCCCCTCCTCATCAGCTGCTTCTTCGGGGGCCGACCATATGCCCGAGGACCGCACGGACAGCCAAATCGCCACGTCATCAGCGCTTTCCCGAGTGCCGCCAAACCAAGCGGCCAGCACCGTGCCATCGGCCAACGACACCAGGGTGGAAGCATGGCAGCTGGCGAACGGCCGGTCGTCCTCAAACACAAACTCCTGCTGCAGCGGTTCGAGTTTCATATTCGTGTTCTCCTCTCATATCGGCGCACAGCATTACCCCTGGGAATCAAGAGCAGGAACCCTTTGTTTCCTGCCGAAAAAGACAAAAGATAACCGAAAGGGGAAGACTGCCATGCTGGATAAAAACATTCCATTCTATCGCATAGTCCTCAAACGCCGGGCAGGGACACCTCTGCCCGAGGCCGAACTGCCGCCGGGCTACCGCTTTTCCTTCTATCAACCGGG
>SLOG01000159.1 GCA_007132635.1 Limnochordia bacterium | reverse complement strand
GCGTGTACCGTTTGCTGATCAACGGCAGCCGGGTAGGCGACCAAGAACTCGCACCCGAACCCACAGCCTACGAGGAGTACCTGCAGGTTCAAACCTATGATGTCACGGACTTGGTGCGGTCAGGTGCTAATGCTCTGGCGGCTATTGTAGGCGACGGCTGGTGGATTGGCCGTATTGGTATAACCGGCGACAGCGTGAGCTATGGCAATAGGCTGGCTTTGCTGGCTCAATTAGAATTGGAATTTGCCGATGGGCGTACGGAAGTCATCAGTACAGATTCGCATTGGCGCTCGGCGGCCGGCCCCTTAGTCTATTCCGACATATTCATCGGCGAAAAGTACGACGCTCGGCTGGAACCGGTTGGGTGGTGCGAACCGGCCTTCATTGATGCAGATTGGACGCCCGTGCTTCTTGCGGACCACGGCTTTGCCCGGCTGAGACCCCAATATGGTGAACCGGTCCGCACCGTGGAGGAGCTTAGGCCTGTCGCGGTTCTGACCACCCCCAACGGTGAGACAGTCATCGATCTAGGTCAGATAATCTCTGGCAGGATGCGGATGCGAGTATCCGGTCCCACAGGCACTACCGTGACCCTCGAACACAGTGAGGTCTTGGATCAAGCCGGCAATTTCCTCATGAATATTATGGGCCGCAATAAGGATCAGACGGATATCTACGTGTCCGTAGGCGGCGATACCGAGTACGAACCGCTGTTTACCTTCCACGGTTTCCGTTATGTTCGGGTGACCGGTTACCCTGGGACCCCAACAGTGGACGACTTCACTGGTGTCGTTCTTCATTCGGACATGGAGACAGTTGGTGGTTTCACGTGCTCCGATGAGCGCATCAACCAGCTCCAACGCAACGTGGTTTGGAGTCAGCGGACAAACATGCTCTCGATTCCCACGGACTGTCCTCAGCGGGAGCGAGCTGGCTGGACTGGTGATATCCAAGTGTTCGCGCCGACGGCCGTCCGCAACATGAACGTGGCTGCTTTCTTAACGCGGTGGATGCAGAACGTGCGCGTCGAGCAGCGGCCTAACGGTGAGGTCCCTATTGTGGTACCTTACACCAAGGGATACCGAGTGCTGGGCAAACTCCAAGGAACGGCGTCCTCAGCAGGATGGGGAGACGCGTGCCTCGTTGTGCCGTGGGCCCTGTTTAATGCCTATGGCGATGTGGATATTCTCGCCGACAACTATGAATGCATGGTGCGATGGGTGGAATACATCGCCCGAACGGCAAAGGAGAACGTTCCGGAGGATGCTGGCGTCTTGTCACCCGAGGCACGCGAACGGCAGCAGTATCTTTGGAATACGGGGTTTCACTTCGGTGATTGGCTGATCCCGAGCTTGACGATGAGCAAAGATGGCGAGCGAGTGGACATGATGCAGACGGCCTTTTTGACCAAGGAGCTGGTTTCGACCTGCTTTTACGCGTACTCGACACAGATTTTGGCAGCTGTTTCCGGAATTCTAGGGCGCTCAAGTCAAGCCGAACGGTATAGGACGTTAAACGCCAAGGTGCGGCAGGCGTTCGCTGAGGAATACCTAGCCGACGATGGTCGGCTGAAGGCCCATTTCCAAGGGATCTATGTGCTGGCTTTGCATCTGCGGATGGTCCCGGAAGCCATGCGCAGTCGCGTCTTGCACCAGCTGGTGTCACTGATCGAAGAGAACGATTGGAAACTGGATACAGGCTTTGTCTCTGTGCCATTTCTCATGGACGTGCTTTGCGACAACGGCCGATCGGATGTGGCCTATAAGCTGCTCTTCCAAACGGGATGCCCATCGTGGCTCTACGAAGTGGAGAAGGGGGCTACCACCATTTGGGAGGCGTGGCAGGCGATTACGCCGGACGACAAGGTGACCAACGTGTCCTATAATCACTATGCATTCGGGTGTATCAGCGATTGGCTGTTCGGACATGTCGGGGGACTTAACCCCATTGAACCCGGGTACCGCCGGATTTCTATCGCACCGGACATCGACTGCGGTTTGGAGCATACGGAAACAGAGTTTCGGTCGCGGTACGGGACGGTGCGTTCGGAGTGGGTGCTGAGCGGCGAGGCTGTAACGGTCAACGTGACGATACCACCCAACACCACTGCCGTGGTATCGCTGCCTCACGCCGCCATGGCTGGAGTGACCGAAGGAGGCCGGCCTCTGAGTGAAACAGTCGGAGTGACCAGTGTATCACAATCCGGCGAAGCTTCTGTGGTAGAGATCGTCAGCGGTGTGTACAGTTTCCAGTACCACCGTGCGTAGACTCAGAGGCAAAAGGTGTTCCGTTAAACGGAACACCTTTTGCGCGAGACGATACCGGCAGGAATATGGTAAACTAAGGACCGACAGCATTTAATGCTTTTTGAATCCTTCACGAACCCACAGAAAAGGAGCTTCTACTCAGCCTATGAGCGACAAGCCGCGTCTGCATCCTTTGCTCACAACTAACACCATTTCGATTTGGGGAGCATATATCACCATAGGGATTACACTCACTGTGTTTGGCCCGACCATTCCCCACCTGATCCGGGACTTTTCCATATCCATGGGTCAGGCGGGGCTCTTTGTGAGTTCCATGGCTATGGGGCGTATGCTCTCGGTTATCGCCAGCGGTGTCCTCACAGATAACCTCGGACGCAAACCGGTGATGGTGATAGGGACCAGCCTGCTTGCTCTTGGCCTGGTCGGCATCGCCAGTCTGCAAGTCTACGTTGGCGCTTTAGTATTTGCCGTACTAGCAGGAATCGGGCATGCCATGGTGGATACCTCTGGTTCGGCCAGTATTCTCGATCTACACCCGGGTCGAGTTAGTCAGGCGTTAAACATTACGCACGTATTCTTCGGTGTCGGCTCTTTAGTGGGGCCGGTGACAGCTGGACTGCTGCTCTCGTGGGATGTGAGCTGGCGAACCGTGTACTACGGATTTGCCGCCTTTGGGTTTCTGGTGTCCCTTAACCTGCTGTTCAAAACCTTTCCCAAGCTCCCGCCTGGGTCGCGGACGCCGCTGCGTCTCCGAGGCGTGTTTTCGCTGGCGGCGTGTCTGCTGGGAACGGTTATGTTCATCTACTCTGGAGTGGGACATTCCATCAACACATGGATCAATACCTACATGCTGGAGGTTGTCCAGACCTCCGTCGTCGCAGCGGCCGGGGCATTGGCTGTCTATAATCTAGGCATCATCCTCGGCCGGATCGTTTGTAGTGTCTTCACCGAACGCATCGGCTACCGGCGTTCCATTCTCATCATGTCTGCCATGTCGCTTCTCACCATGGTATTCACAGTATTCGCCGTCCAGGGATGGCAGATCACCATGGGAGTGGGTTTGACGGGCTTCTTCTTTGGCGGACTTTTTCCCTTGGTCATCGCTATCGCTGGAGAGCTATATCCGCATCATCGCGGTACCATCACCGGAGTCATGATCATGCTGGCCGCGTTAGGCGGCATGATAGTGCCCGGAGCTATTGGCTTTTCGTCCGAGGTGTTTACACTGCAGGCTAGCTTCCGTACACTGAGCGTCTATGTGCTGGTTCTGGTGATCGCTGCCGTCTGGTTGAACGCGGCGCCAGCTAAGCCTCCGACGCAGCCAACACGATCCTAGTGGTCTCCTCCGGGTCGTCGGTGAGGGAAAATAGATTTGGATCGGCGGGCGATATCCACCCGTCGGCCAGCATAGTTCTGTGCAGCCAGTCCACTAAGCCCTTCCAGTAGTCGCGGCCCATTAAGATGATGGGGAAGCGCTCGATCTTGTGTGTCTGCGCTAAGGTCAGCGCCTCAAAGAGCTCGTCCATCGTGCCGAACCCTCCGGGCAGTATGATGAAGGCTTGGGAATACTTGACCAACATTAACTTGCGGACGAAAAAATAACGAAAGTCTACATCAATATCCAAGTAAGGGTTCGAATACTGCTCATGAGGGAGTTCGATGTTGCAGCCTACGGACAGGCCACCTTGCTCTCGCGCACCTTGGTTTGCGGCCTGCATGATTCCCGGGCCCCCGCCAGTGATGATGGCCAGGCCTGCTTGACTCAGGCGGTAGGCAGTCTTTCGCGCCAACTCGTAGTAGGGATGGTCTTCCGGCGTGCGGGCAGAGCCAAATATAGAGACAGCACGACCCACTCGAGACAATTGTTCAAAACCAGAGACAACTTCGGACTGAATGCGAAGAACTCGCCAGGTGTCTGTTGTCGTGAAATCTTCACCTGCCCGCGGCGATCGGAGCAGTTCACGATCTTCGACTCTTTCGGATTGATTTGTCATACTCTCACTCCTAATGTAAAATCCCTGTCTTGCTTAGGTTGACGAATGTATGAAGAAACAATTCGGTG
>SLOG01000070.1 GCA_007132635.1 Limnochordia bacterium | reverse complement strand
TTGTGGAGTTGGCTATCGATAAGCGGCAAGTCACCAAGGTAATCTGCCGCGGGGGAGAGTCCTTTGCGGGAGACTATTTCATCGCCGCCTGCGACGCCAACGTTTTGTACCACAAACTGCTGAAGGGGGAGCATCCTGACCCCGAGTTCGAGAAACGCTACAATAATCCCGATGTCTATCCGCTGGCGTCCAACATCTACGTAGGTGTGGGCTACGAAGGGACCATGGAGGGCATTCCCCGGACGCTGAAATTCCCTGTCCAGGGCATCGACATTCTTCAGAATGGAAAACCTATCGAGCATCTCCAGATGACCCATTACAGTTATGAACCGGGTTTTGCGCCGGAGGGCCATTCAGTGATCACGTTTGCCATCAACCAGTTCGGGCCCGAGCTCGATCGTTGGGAGGATCTAGTTAGAGATCGGCAGGCGTACCAGGAGGAGAAGGCGCGCATTGGGGAAAAGGTCATGCATGCCATGGAAGAGCGGTTTCCGCAGATGAAGGGGAGACTCACAGTGCTCGATGTGGCCAGCCCGCAAACGTATGAGCGGTACTGCAATGCCTTTCGGGGAGCCTTTATGGGCTTTTGGCCAACAATCGGCGGGAAAGAGCTGGTCCATAACGGCAGGGTCAAGGGCTTGGACAACCTCGTGCTTAGCGGCCAATGGCTGCAGCCCCCGGGCGGGCTGCCCATCGCCGTGATTACCGGGAAAGATACGATTATGCGCCTATGTAGAAAAGAGAAGCGCGCTTTCGTGGATGTATAGGAAATCCCACTGGGATTTCCTATACATGGGGTTATCAAGGGCATATCCTCTCGGAACTTCAGAGAGGCCTAATTAGAGGAAGTTACTGATACACCTCAAGGGTAGCAATAAGCCTTTCCAACCGCTCGTGGGTAACTCTGTCATCAAGGACGCTGCCGTAGATTTCGAGCAAGATTTCGTCGCCAGCCACGAAGTAGCGAACCTTCTCCTGGGTCTGATCAAGCAGTTCGTAGGACACCTGGTGACCGGGCACGTCCATCCCAGCGATCTCCAAAGTAAATTCATCGATCAGCTGATAGTCGCTTTCTGACTCTGCAGCCTTTTGCCGAAAGGCTATCGCGGCTTCGGCTGCTGAGGCATACTCCTGATCAATGTAATTTTCTAGTTAATTTTGCGACAAAGCTAGTTGAGTGCAGGAAATAGGAAAACGGTGTCGAACGAAATACATACAAAGTTACATGGGTGGTTTTACGTGTTGTGTAGTCCCGATTAGCTGTCATCAGGATATGGAAAAAGGAGGTAAATGGCATGAAAGACGAAAATGGTGCAGAGAGGCCAGGCGTTGTTTCGAGAAGGACGTTTCTGAGACGTGTTGGCGGTATCGCCGTAGGAACAGCTGCGTTTTTCTGGTCCGGCAGCCCCGTGGGTATGTTTACGAATCCTGATAACGGTGCGTTTGCTGCTAGGACACTTCCCGAGCTGGAATCCATACGCGGAGTTTCGCCGGCCGACGTTGATCGTGAAATGCTTCAGAAGCTTTTGGGAGCCGATGAGACTCGGAAACTTACAGAGTACCTCCATCGGGTCATGGATGGGCGAATTCCTTTGCTAGACGATCTATTGAGGCAGCGTAGTCTTGCCGATGGCCTTCAGCTGGGCCATGCCCAAGCGGTTGACTACTTGGATGAACGCGGCAGCAGTATTGGCACGTTGATATCGGTGCCTGCTGCGAGTCCCGGACCGTTCATTGCTAGCTATTCCTTCTGGGTCGTCCCCGACCGGCGCGGGCTTCTGGATTCGCCGACGGTGAACATCGGTATTCTCAGCATTCCAGGAGACATGTTTGTTTTTGCGGCAGCTCAGGATGGCCGCATGTCCGACGTTCAAAGAGCCTCGCTGCGAGATATGGAGGCAGAGGTTGGTCGTCTTCAGCGTGTTCTGGAGGTGCCGCCGGTATTGGCACGGTCTAACAGTGAGGTAACAGACCTCTTGACGAGAAACTCGCTTGAGGTCCTGCCGCAGCAGTTCGACAGGATGGGCGAGTCGCTAAAAGACCAGCGAATCATCTGGCCCGGGGAATACCATTCCTTGATGGCCGGCCTTGACATCGGCGATCCCGGTGTAGTAGCCAAGGCCTGCTGCTGTTGCTGCTGTTGCGGTGGTGGTGGCGGTAACGGCGACTAGTTTGGCGCATACTGGCTGCTCCAAACACCATGTGTGGGGAGTCGCAGTATAGTTTCCTATGTATCTACAAACCATACAAACACTGGAGGCGATCTTCACCGGCCTCCAGTGTTTGTATCCTCATCTCGAGACACGTTGTCCGAAACACTTTGTTGACGGAAGGAAGTGAATGTCTATGGACCCGCAGTCGAGGCAGTATCTGCGCGTCGCGCGGCACTATAAATCGTTACCGGTAGGGCCAAGCCGGATCCTCCTGCAGTCCCACCTCGGTTCCGTGCTTCTTCAGGAGCCTTGGGCCACGGGCGTACTGCATGACCTGGTACCGCTTCTCAATGGACAGCGGAGATGGGATGACATAGTGACTCACATGGACACCCTGGGTTTTTCTCAAGAGGATGTTGTCGCTGTTTTAAATACGCTAGAGCAGCAGGGGCTCTTGGAGAGGATCGACGAGGATGCGCGTCCCGCGCTAGGCCAGGAAGAGTCTGTGCGTTATGGAGATCCTTTGACCGTATTTGCTCACTTCTCCCGGAATGAGGTGCAGGTCCAGAAGACCTTGCTGGAGTCCCGGGTGCTTATCGTGGGTTTAGGCACCATGGGCTCGAATCTGGCCAGGGTCCTGGCTCTGTCTGGCGTTGGATGTATTGGAGGCGTGGATGAGCGTCTAGTGGGTGATCAAGACCTGTACGGGGATACCTGGTACACACCCGACGAGCTTAATCAGCAGCGGGCTCTTATAGTGGCGCAGAAGGTTAAGGTGACCAATCCTCAGGTGGAGTTCAGACCGTTTCCTGAGAGCTTTCTGCAGGTCGATAGCCTTACCGGCCTCTTGGCTGACTACGATGTCGCCGTTCTGGCCGTGGATGAGTACGTGCCGCAGGCCTATGAAACCATGAACGAAGCTTGTCTGAAGACCGGGACGATTTGGACCAGCAGCCGACTGCAGGGTTTTGAAGTGGAGGTAGGCCCAACCGTCATTCCTCATGAGACGCCATGTTTTACGTGCTTCACCTCGCGCCGACGAGCGAATACACGAGACTACGAGGACCGAATGCTTCTGGAGTCGTATGCTGAGGAACACCCCTTCCACTGGGAGTCGCTTCCGGTCAGCTTAGGTGGTCAAGTCGCAGGGCTGGAGATCATCAAACTGCTGACGGGCTGTATCACAGCGGCAACCTTGGGCAAGGTGTTCTCGCTGCATTTGATGACGTTGGAGAGTCGGCTGGCCCCCGTGCTTAAGCTCCCACGCTGTCCTCAATGCAGTCCTGGTGCTAGCCGGCCTAAGCCGGTCATCTGGGGAGGTGGTTGAACTGCGCCATACCGAGGATCTTACAGCTGATGCCATAGATGGTTTCGAAGCCCTTATCGCCGATGACCGCACGGGAATCATCCAAACCATGATCGAGCTGCCGGTGCAGCCAAATGATCCGAAGTTGTTCATGATGGGAGCCCGACTTGCAGACAATTCGCGATGGCTGCCGGAAAGAGTACCCAGTGTGCTACGTGATTGCGGAGGAGCCGCCCTGACTCGGTGGGAGGCCAAGGCGGCGGCCATCGGTGAGTGCATCGAGCGGTACTGTGCGAGCATAATCTGGCACGATGAGCTGGTTTATGCATCGTACGGAGAACTGCACAATGACTACCGGCTACCTCATCCCGCTACGTTTGCGCTTTTTCATCCGGATCAGTATCGGGATCTGGTTTACACGCCCTTTACCGAGGATACCAGGATCGGTTGGATGCCAGCTGCGTCTTTGGCTGACGACGGCGCGGCTCTTGTACCCGCCTGCTTTGTGTACTTGGGCTATCGGGCTGTCCAAGAACAAGGCGATCACTTATTGGGGCCCTCCATCTCTACCGGCTGCGCCTGTGCCCGCACGTTCCGAAAAGCACTGCTGAAAGCCATCTATGAGGTAGTCGAGCGAGACACTTTCACCATAATGTGGCTCAACCGCATGGCTCCGAAGCGGATACCGTTGGATGCGGACCCTTCGCTGCAGGAGCTGTACACCAATACCTTGGCGGCCAGTGGTTTGGAATACCATCTCTTCCGGCTCCCGTCGGACCTGGCCATTCCGACATTTTTGAGCGTCGTGATTGATAACCAAAAAAAAAAACCCCTGGCAGCCGTGGGAGGAGCGGCTCATTTGAACCCTCTTAACGCGGCCAGGAAAGCGTT
>SLOG01000263.1 GCA_007132635.1 Limnochordia bacterium | reverse complement strand
AGTATGCCAAGCTAAAAGACAAATTCACTGCAGAGAGTTTTGATGCCGCTGCCATCGCCTCCTTCGCCGTAGAATGCGGATTAAAGTACATAACAGTCACTACGCGCCATCACGATAGTTTCTGCCTTTGGGACACCAAGGAGACCGAATTCAATTCTATGAATAGTCCCGCGCAACGAGATCTAGTGCAGGAACTCGCCTCTGCGTGTGAAAAACACGGAATAGCCTTGTTCCTATACTATTCTCATGGCCGGGATTGGAGGCACCCCCATGCTCCGAATAACGACGAGTGGGGCGGCAGCGCCAGACCAGACTATGATCCGCCGGAAGTTGCTTACAAGTATGGGCAAGACCATGATCTAGACCAGTATCTAGTGTTTATGAAGAAGCAGATAGCCGAGCTTCTAACCAACTACCCTACCGTTGCCGGTATCTGGCTGGACGGTATAGCCGTACCAATACATGGTGACACCGAGCGGTTTCGCTGTCAGGAGCTCTATGACTATATCCACGAGTTATCTCCTCATGGGTTAGTATCCTATAAGCAAGGACTGCTGGGCACGGAAGACTTTTTCGCGCCGGAACATGGAGTTCCAGGTAAGGAAGATGGCATCGACAAACTCGGCAAGCTAAACGATCAGTCAAATACGCCCATAGAGATCTGCACCACAATGATAGACGATCCGGTTTCGTGGGGCTATTTTGCCGCAGCCAAACACAAGACTGCGGGCGATGTGTTAGAAAAACTGCGAGAAGCCAGGGACGCGGGCGCTAATCTGCTGATCAACTCCGGCCCGCTTCCCGATGGTTCGCTAGACAGCGAGGATGAAAGGGTCTTACGGGAAGTCGGAGAGTATCTGCGAGAAAAGGGCTTTCCTGGTAAGGCAAACAACCGTTAGGCACAATCAGAAACGTCTAACGACGGGAGGTAGAGACTAGTGACTGCATCGGCACACAAGATATTCATCTGCTACGGCGAAGAAGAGCATGTTGACCAGGTGGATTTGGTGCAGCAGTTAAATTCCGCTAGCGGCTTTGCCTACACGAATACGGGTTCGTGTTCAGGGGAGGGTATTGACCGAGAGTCCTTAGAACGAAACATCCTTCGCCAGATTGAAGACGCGGCTGCAGTGGTGGTTCCGTCTGGCATGTTTCTTACCTACGGTTTTTCCCGGTGGGTGCGTTTCCAAGTGGCGCATGCAAAAGCTTTTAAGAGGCCGATCGTTGTCCTTACACCACACGGAAGCGTCGGAGTCCCTCGCTATCTCAAAGACTACGCAGATAAGACCCTGGTGTGGAATGGCAATCCAAAGTGGGATGCTAGCGATCTGGTCGATTGGATACGAGCTCTCCCGAATTAGCAAAGGAGGACGTGATGAGTGCTATGGATCGGAACCGGTCGTTCGAAGACGAATATAGTCAATACATGCGGGGTTTTGATGGCTCAGCCACCCTTGGCAGGCCCAACATCATCTGGATCTTCGGCGATCAACACAGAGGGCAGGCTTTGAGCTGCAATGGTGATAGCAATGTGACGACACCCAATATCGATAATCTGGCAACTCACGGGGTTAACTTCCAACAGGCTGTAGCTGGCTTCCCGATTTGCTGCCCGTTCCGCGGCACCTTATTGACCGGCTTGTACCCTCACAAAGTGGTCCCTGGGCATGAGTATCCGATGCGGTCCGACCAACTAACCATTGCGGATGTTATGAATGAACATGGCTACAGAACGGCCTATTTCGGCAAATGGCATCTGGATGGTTACCGTAACCACGGAGGGGTCGTCGGGTCTCCGCTGCACATTGTTCCCCCATCGAGACGCGGCGGTTTTCGGACGTGGATCGGGTATGAGAATAATAATAGTCAATGGAACGCATGGGTCCATGGTGGGGAAGGGGAGACTTCATTCCAGTATCGGTTACCGGGATATGAAACGGATGAACTGACTAATCTTCTGCTGGATTACATCCAGGAAGATAACAACTGCGGAAGCGATGACCGGGAGCCGTTCTTCGCTGTACTCTCGGTCCAGCCACCGCATCCACCTTATGCCGCCCCAGCTGCATTCAGGGGAAAGCACAACCCACAGGACGTCCAATTGCGCCCCAATGTGCCGCAAAACCAAAAAATCCGAGACGAGGCACGGCAGACAATAGCCGCTTCGTCCGCTATGATTGAAAACCTCGACTGGAACCTCGGGCGTATCCTCAATGCCCTCGAGGAAACGGGGCAGCTCTTGAATACCCACATTATGTTCTTCAGCGATCACGGTGATATGCTGGGGTCGCATGGGTTGTTCGGTAAGGTTGTTCCGTATGAAGAATCGATCCGAATCCCTTTTATTATCGGTGGCGAGATGCAGCGATTCTATGGTCGCAAGTGCGGTCCTGTGGCGGCTCCACTGGGCAATGTGGATATAGCGCCAACCACGCTGGGTCTCTGTGGTATCGACATTCCAGATTGGATGGAAGGCCACGACTATTCCCCGTATCGGGTTGAGACGGAGCGAAACACCAAGGAAGAACCGGATTCGGCTTTTTTGCAGGCGTTAATGCCACGCGAGGGAGTGGACAAGCCGTGGCGAGGTGTGGTTACCGCGGATGGGTGGAAATACATCTGCTTTGAGGAAATGGAGTGGCTGATGTTCAACCTAAACGAGGACCCCTACGAACAGGTGAATCTGGCCCATAGCCTTGCGCATTATCGAAAGCGGAAGGCGTTACACGAAAGACTGACGCAGTGGATTGTGAATACCAGTGATGAATTTACGATGCCGAGGATCTAGGAAGGCGTTGATTTTCTCCGCTGTTCTACGGACGAGGGCATCGCAGCACTTCGTTTACCTGGCATTTTAGGTAAACGAAGTGAACTGGCACTCGTCAAAATCGAGAAAATCAACTGCCTGCTAGGGTCGAAACAAAGCAGATTGAAAATGGTGATCGAAACGAATAGTCCGACCACCGGCCAAAGGGCGCACTAAGAAGGCTCTTCCGGGCCTCCGAATTCGTTTAACGGTACCTTTAACGGTACCTAGTACCGTAAAGAAGAATCGAAGGCTTGGAAATTCTTTATGGGTAAAGGTTTCGGTGGCTGGCCTGAGAGTTTTCTGTGATCATGCTGCTGCATCTACTGTGGCGTGGTATGTCGAGAACAGTGGACGCACTATGCAACCTGCAGGCCAATTCCAGCGGAATACTTTCGGGTTGTGTGATGTGATTGGAGGGGTCGATTTGAATAGACTTGGGAGGCGATTCTTGGGATCGCCGTTGATTTTGTTGTGGATGGCGGGCATCGTTTTAGGCAGCGTAGGTGCAGAGTCCGTGGGTGTAGAACACGAATTTCCCCAAATGGTGGCCGTCCAGGGTGGTTCCTTTGCCATGGGCGATGAGCATGGCGATCTGTGGCCGGGCTGTCGACCGGTTCACACGGTGACCTTGAGCTATGCTTTTCTTGTCGGTGCGTATCCCGTGACGTTTGCGGAATTTGACCGTTTCACCGCAGCCAGCGAGCGCAGTCCCGCTTACGACCACGGATGGGGACGCGAAGAACGTCCTGTGATCTATGTGAGCTGGTGGGATGCGGTTGCATATTGCAATTGGCTCAGTGCACAGCAGGGACTGCCCCTGGCTTACGCTGACGATGGCCAATTCCTTGATGGTGACGGCAATGTGACAGCCGACGTAACGCAGGTTGTGGGGTATAGGCTGCTTACTGAAGCTGAGTGGGAGTACGCCGCCTCTGGTGGTCATGCGGCCCTGCACAACGAGCCGCGCTATCGTTTTTCCGGCAGTGATACCATTGATGATGTTGCCTGGTATTCGGGAAATTCTGGCGACGAATGGGTGTTTACCGGCACCTCACTGCGAGTGGATTACTCTCGTCATGGCGCCACACTCTATGAAGGGAAGTCTACGCAGCCAGTGGGCTTGAAGCAGCCTAACGAACTGGGCCTGTATGACATGAGCGGCAATGTGTATGAATGGTGCCACGATTATTACGCACCCTATGGCAGTGATCCGGTAATGAACCCCATTGGTGCTGAAACAGGCCATGTCCGCGTAATGCGGGGCGGAAGCTGGATCTTTGGAGCCAATGACTGTCGAGTGGCCTGCCGGATGTATCGATCGCCGCACGATCGGATCTTCCGGATCGGGTTTCGTGTGGCGAGAACCGAAGCGAACTAAGCGGCCATAAAACTAGAGCCAGCATATCTGGTAAGAGGGAGCATGTTCGAGAGTTAACCGACTCCAGGAGAACGGGAGGCTAGTGCTAAGTTGATCAACCTGAGGTGATAGGAGGAGTGCTTCGTGGCAGTCCGCAAAGTCGTGGTGTTCTACTTCTCTGGTACCGGCAATACCTGGTGGGT
>SLOG01000028.1 GCA_007132635.1 Limnochordia bacterium | reverse complement strand
CGTAGGCGTAGAACGGCGTGCTGCCGACCCGGGCGGCGAGCCGGGTAAGCGGCATGCCGCCGACGAGCAGCTCGCCCTCGGCGACCGGGAACTGGGTCATCGGCGCGTGCACCGGGGCGGGCTTACTGGGCGCTGTCATTGCCTGCGAACTCCTCCAGCCACTGTGCGGAAAGGGTCTTGCGGTCGAGTTTGCCGTTCGGATTGCGCGGCAGGGCGCCGAGAATGTAACCAAAGCACCGACCAGCCTAGAACGGCCCAGATACGGTACTAAAGCAGCGTCCGCGATGCCAGCGGTGGCCAGGCTCGATTACCGCCACCGCGTTTGCTAGGTCTGCGGCCAGCCGCGCGCTGGCAAATGGTCTGGCGGCGTTCTAACGCGCTTCTGGCCTAATCGGGTCAAGTAAGGTAGGCCAACTGACATGATGTAACATCCGCTTACCTGCAGCGCGTCCAAGGTCGGTGGATCAATCTTCGATGGGGCATCCATCGGTATTCCCCGTGCTGCACTTGTGCAGGTGACCCCAACCCAGATCCATTCCACTGATACGCGAACCTCCTTCCAGGACCCCAATAATGCCCATGGCCGAGAACGAACCACGAAGCCTTTGGCTGAACCCAGGCGTCGCCACCGCGGCATTCGGCCTGGCATTGGTTTATCTAAACCTAATTCCCCTGCGCTTTTCCTGGATGTCAGTGGATTTATGGCTGAGCCGTGCAGCGAACATGCCCTGGCTGGAGATCTCATTGTCGGGGCGAGCAGATTGGATGGCCAACCTCTTCATGTTTGTGCCATTCGGGCTCCTTCTCGCCTATACGCTAGGCCGTAACCAGCGCAGCCCGGGGGGCCGAGTCGCAGCCGCAGTGATCGGGAGCCTCATCGTTACCGCGCTGGCCTTCCTTATCGAATCGCTCCAACTGTTCGTACCGCAGCGCACCGCATCGCTCAACGATTTCCTCGCAGGCACCCTGGGCGGCGGATTGGGAATCGCCATCTGGTTAGGGGCCGGAGATCAGATCCGGACGCTGGTTCTGGAAAGCCTGCGGCCGGCTCGGAAGACCCTGCTTGCCGGTCTTACCCTTTACACCCTCGCATACGTTTTACTGAGCTTATTCCCCTACGACTTCGTCGTCGGATTCAATGAGTTTGCAAGAAACATCCAGTCGGGCAATTACGCTCTTTGGGTCGCGGCCGCTTGCTCCCCGGCGAATCGATGCCTAGGCCAACTGATGATCGAGGTGTTGGCCGTCCTTCCCATCGGCATGGCGCTGGCGCTTTGGCGGGGTTGGCGCCCTTCCCCAGCCACGGCGATTCATGCCGCCGGCGTTGGCATGGCATTCGCCGTAGCAATAGAGCTTGCTCAATTCCTTACCTTTAGCGGGATCAGCCAGGGCGTATCCCTGCTGACTCGGGCAGCCGGATTTGCCGCCGGCGCGCTGCTCATTGGCTGGTTTTCTCTGCACCCTCCAGCTGAAGTGAAGCGGATATTGCGCCCTTTGGCAAAGGTGTTCTGGTTCCCCTATATCCTTGGCCTGTTCTGGGTCGTCGGTCTAACCGCTGCGACATGGACCGATCTGCCAAGCGCCACGCGGCAGCTACAGACATTGAATTTTCTCCCTTTTTATTATCACTATTTTGTCCGCGAACAGGCCGCCATGGCGAGTCTGATCTATACATTGGCCATTTACCTGCCCGTCGGCATGCTGCTCTGGCCCGGATCGAGGCCGGGAGACCGTCGTGCGCTGCTAGCCCTCGTCCTCGCTGCCGGCCTGGCTCTGGTCGTGGAAGGCGCAAAACTGATGGCCACAGGACTGCGCCCCGATCCAACCAACCTGCTGATCGCGGGTTTTGCTGGCTGGCTCGGGTTTCGGGTCTTTCTATGGTTCGAAGCGGCTCTGATCACCATGCGGCAGTCGGTGCATCGTACCATTGCCGCTAACCCATCGGACCGGCCCATTTCCATGCGTGCGGACCTTGCTGCGACTGCACAATCAACGAACGCGGATCAGGAAATTCTAACGCCGGCCTCATGGCCCGCGCGCATCCTCGGAATCCTGCTTTTGGGAACCCTTGCGTGGCTCACGCTTACTTGGCCGACCGGCGCCCCGTGGTTAGCCGTCGGTCTGGCGGCCTATGGCGCCTGGCTCTGGCGCCGCCCGGAGGCTTGGCTGTTCGTGATCCCGGCTCTGGTACCGACGCTGAACCTGTCTATCCTGACCGGGAGGTTTCTGTTCGACGAGTTGGATCTTTTCCTGCTTGCCACCACGGGAGTATTACTGTTGCGCTGGCGCTCGGGTGTCGGCTTTCCATTCGTGCCCCGCGGAATAGCCTGGGCGATGGCGCTATTCACGCTATCGGTCGTCGTCAGCCTGGGGCTGCGCATGACACCCTGGCCCGGGTTTGATGCCAACGCATGGATGCACTATTCGAGCGAGTGGAACGGGGTTCGCGTGGCCAAGGGCTTTCTGTGGGCGTTGGTTTTATTCCTGCTGGCAGGTCAATCTTCCGTGACACCGGAACGGATCTTCAAGCACTGGTTTGTGCCCGGAATGGTCGTGGGCCTCGCCGGGGTCCTGGGGATCGTCTTTTGGGAGCGTCTCACCTATCCCGGACTTGCGAACCTGGACAGCAACTACCGTCTCACTGGCTTTTTCGCGGAAATGCAGGCTGGAGGGCCCAGCATTGAGGCGTATCTGGTCATGGCAACGCCCTTCGTCCTGCTGTGGGCTTGGCAGCGTCGCCGGTGGGTATTGCTGGTGCCGGTTCTCGGCCTGCTGGCTGCAGCACTCTATGCCTTGGTGGTAACCTATTCGCGGGGTGGCTATGTCGGCATGGCCGTGGTTGTCGCGATTGTGCTGTTGGGCGCATGGGCTAACCTCTACATCGTTGGGGTGAAGGATCGTAGACAATTGCTCGCGCTGACGCTGTTGCCTCTAGCGGTGGGGGCCATCGTGTTGCCACAGGTCACCGGGACCGTCTTCGAACAACGCATGGCGCAGATCGAGAAAGATTTCGATCTGCGCGTCTCGCATTGGCGGCTGGTCCTTGATCTAGGCAAGCGGGGACAGCTCGGAAATGTCTTCGGCTCGGGTATGGGTAGCTTTCCCAGCGCCTATACGTGGGGGAACCCGCACCGGGATATCCCCGGCAATTTCTCGTTTCTGCGGAGTGAGGGCGATGCCTTCCTGCGCATGGGCTCCGGCGATATCCTTTATCTGAACCAGCGAATCCGGATTCCCCGTCAAGGCAGTTACACTCTGGAACTCGAGGCCAGCAGTAACCAGGCCGCGCATTTGCACGTGTTTGTCTGCGAGAAGCACATCCGCCACTCCTTCCAGTGCCGGAAGACCCGGCTGGCCGCCCCCGGTCCTGAAGGAGCCGATGCGCCGAGCACCTGGAGTTTCTCGGCAGACGGCCTGGAGACTGGCCCATGGTTCGCGCGGCGCCAACTGGGCTTGTCGTTCACCGTTCTGGGCCGCGATCGCGTGATCGACATTCACCGCATCAGCCTAAAATCTCCGGACGGTCGGGAGATGCTGCGCAACGGAGACTTTTCCCACGGCGGCCGGCATTGGTATTTCACGGCTGGCCACCTGTGGCCGTGGCGAACTGAAAACCAATGGCTGGAGATCTGGTTTGATCAAGGCTGGGTCGGTCTCTTCGGCTTTCTGCTGCTGACACTGATCGCGTTCTGGAAACTGCTGAAGCGGTCGGCCAGCGGAAGCTTCGAAGCCACGACAGTGCTGGCATCGCTGGGTGGCACTCTGGGAGTCGGCATATTCAGCACGGTGTTCTGGTCTCCGCGCCTGAGCATGCTGTTCATCGTGATCCTGCTTCTCGGCCTGGCGGCGGTATACCAGCCCCGAAACCGCAAACGCCTGTCACAACCTTTACCGGCACTGCATGGTGCTAGGCCGGACGAGCGCTCGGTTTGGCCCGGGCGGTCATCTTAGCGCCTGCCTCGCAAGGCGAGAGCACGGTCGCGCTTTGCGTATCTTGATAATGAGAGCGTCGTAGGTCATGGCAAAGACGGACAAACCGCTGCCGCAGGAAACCCTCCTAGGTTCGGTCCGGCACCGGACGCAGGACCAGATTGCAAGAACAGGGACACAAGGCCTGAAGGGACCGGATTTCGAATAGCGCTGGCGCCGAAGATTCTGCGACCGGGGCGCGTCTTGCAATGACGACGCCGGTAGAGGGGGGGACGAGTACGGGACTGGCGAGCCGGGTGAGCGGCATGCCGCCGACGAGCAGCTCGCCCGCCCCCGGCGACCGGGAACTGGGTCATCGGCGCGTGCACCGGGGCGGGTTTACTGGGCGCTGTCATTGCCTGCGAACTCCTCCAGCCACTGTGCGGAAAGGGTCTTGCGGTCGAGTTTGCCGTTCG
>SLOG01000155.1 GCA_007132635.1 Limnochordia bacterium | reverse complement strand
GGAGAGCTGTGGCAGATTGGCTGGCTTTCAGTAAGTTTTCTTCTCTTTTTATTGTCCGGTATCTTCTGGATAGTTAGTGACATTCCAACCCAGTACAAGGTAAAACGGCTCATATCCAGCCTTAAACCAGGAGATCAGACACTTCCGGATGAACTGATCCGCCTCCTTAAACTGCGTTTGTGGATCAGCATGGCTGGCGTTGTACCCCTGGTAATTGTCTTTCTATTGATGGTGTACAAACCGGAAATCAAGGCGGTAGCAGACTGGTTCGAGCTGATATCCTGACTGGGCACCGAAAGATTGCGGCTGCACTAGGTCTGCGCCGCCTTGATCATGCTTATTACCGCCTTAAATGCGGCACTGCGCTCCCGGTTTGCCCTACATACCACTCAGGATCCGTTCGATTTCTTTCATTTCACTCTGGGCCAGCGGCCCAAATTCCATGGCCTTCGCGTTTTCCTCAACCTGCTGCACGGTTTTGAATCCCGGAATCGGAATGGTGCTGTCGCTTCTACCCCAGATCCAGGCCAACGCCCCCTGAACCAGGGTTCTTCCGTCGGTCTGTAGTATGTCTCGGACCGCGTCCAGCTTGCCCAGCCATTCGGGCAGCGGTTTGCCGTCCTGGAAAAAACGCATCCATGCGGGGGCCTGCTGACCGCGGACGTCATCTGTCGGCAGTTCGGAAGCAGCACTGTACTTACCGCTCAAAAGACCCATGGCCAACGGACCTCGGTTGATGCTGGCGAGCTGCAGGCTTTCGCAGAGTTCGACCATGGCGGCAGCATTGTTAAACACGTTCAACTGATGCTGGATGGCGGTGCAGTGCGGCCCCTGCGCGAAAATCGCTGCTCGCTCAGGATCGTCTGTGCTCCAGCCGTAGTAGCGGATTTTGCCAGCGACCACCAACTCCTCTAACGTCTCGCGCACCTCCACGGCCCGGTCCTTGTCATAGCCTCCATTATGGAACTGGTACAGATCAATATAGTCGGTCTGCAGACGCTCGAGGCTGGCATCACACGCCCTGCGGATGTAGGCTGGCGACGCGTCGTTTCCCGTGATCTGTTTCTTCTCCGCATCAAAGGTATTGCTGAACTTGGTGGCCAGCACGAAGCTGTCTCGGGGGTAGTCTCTCAGTGCTTGGCCCAGCACTTCCTCGGAGTGTCCACCTCCATACACATCAGCCGTGTCAAAGAAACTGATCCCCAGACTCAGAGCGCCTTGAACGGCCTTAATCGACTCTTGATCATCAATCTGACCCCAACCAACGGCGTTTTCCCCAGACCAGAAAGGGCCGCCAATGGCCCAGCACCCAAGGCCCATTGCGCTGATGGGAAGCTGAGACTTTCCTAGCATTCGCTGCATGGCTCTCACCTCGTTACAGTTTTTTTGCCGCTACACGATCTACTCTAAACGCGTGGGCACAAAGTCTCCTGAAACACGTTCTTGATCATCCTGTCCGCGATAACAAACTGCCCATCTCCATCTGGATGCAGTCTATCCGGCATGTAGTGGAGTTCAGACGGCCCAATCAAGGTTAAGCCGTCAACATAGTAGATATGAGCGTCACCATACGCCCGACAGATCTCTGTCACTTGACACAATTCGCTGCGCATCTCTTCCAACGTCAATGACATCGGAAAAGCCTTGGTTTTCTCCCTGTTCGGTGAAAAAATGGGTGATATCACCACCAGCGGAGTAAGCGGATGTTTTTCCCGGATAATCTGAATGAGTCCGATGACACTTGACGAAAACGTGCGCTCACTTACAGCGCCCCCATGTACATTGATTCCCAGCTTTAGGGTGATATAGTCCGCTGGCTGATCTCGTATGAGCCGCGCTACCATGGGCTCAAACACGCAGTTACCTCCAAAACCCAAATTCGTTAGATGAAGTCCTAATCGCCGAGCAGTAAGGGCTGCCCATGTGCGAGCAGGAGAATGGGCCTGTGTGCTGTGACTGATGGAGCTTCCGTAATGGACCCAGCGAGGTTTCTCCCGATTTGTACACCGTATCCGGGACTCTCTGTCCACAGATAAGTTTCGGATATGACAGGGGAACCGTGGATCCAACCATATCTCCAGATCCTTCTCACCTGCCGGCAGACCAGAAAACTCGAGTTGACCGCCGGAGGCTTCGGCTGTGGCAGCGAGTTCGCCGCCGATCACCAGATCAGCCCTCAATTCTGGTTCAGGGTCAACTACCCGCAGAACCACAGTTTGAGAGTCTGTGGTGAACACCAGCCGGGTACCTGAACAGGTCTTGGCGACACCATCTTTCAGCACCGGGTAGAAATCAAGATGATCCGCGTCAATTCGCCAGGGAATCACCCCGGCGCTGGTGTGCTGCAGCGAGATACAGCCTTCCATGGTGAAAACGCCATCCGAAAACTCATAATCCAGTATGTTTTCCGCCTCCTTTTGGGACAGTCCCCTATCCTCGTACTTCCACCCCAAGTCCAAGACTCCCTGCAAAACCCGAGTCGGGCATGCCTAGGTTATTCCAACGGCTGGCAGTTTCCGCAGTAATATACACTGCCACCCAGATAGCTAGCTCTAACGATGGCTTGCCCACACTGCGGACAGGGCTGGCCAACAGTGCGGCGGCTCATCTTCGTCGCGTAACCACCTGGACGGCCCCACAGATCTTTCTCGGTATCTCGACCCCCGCTGCCCTTCATTTCACCCAGAACAGTCTTAAGGGCATAGTATAGAACCTCCCGCTCTTCAGCGGAAAGCTCGGAGATCTTTCGCTTTGGATGTACCTTCGCTGCAAACAAGATATCCTGAAGAACACCGTTGCCCAGGCCCGGAATCCGTTGTTCCGTGGCTAGGAATGCCTTAGCACTGGCTTTGGACACCGCTATATCGGAGAAGAGGCTCTGGAAGTAGGGGGCATCAAAAGCCTCATCCAGAGGAGACGGTTTTTCCACCGCTACCTGGTAATAACTGTTGTCAAGCGTCCCTTGGGGAAAGCACCATAGATTCCCGTACATCCGTACGACCGCAACGAGAGCCGATGAATCATCAAAGGTCACCAACAGTTGATGTTTCGAAGGTGCTTCGCTCTCCGACTCCAAGTATCGCAGCCCGGTGCCCTCGCCGAAGACGAGCACACAGCCGTCCACCAGTATCTCCACCATTCCGCCGCGGGGAACTGCGGTTCCCACCGTTTTGCCCTGCAGCCGTGTTACGTACTCCGCAGGATCACCGTAATACCAGGCAAACTTATGGGGGGTTTGAGCTGTCTGCACGTCCCGAATGGTTTTCCCGCGCACGGACTCATTGAGCTGCCGAGCAAGTACGGCGGCTTCCGGTAACTCCATCAAAGCAATGACCTCCTATCTCAGTACCTCAGATGCGGCCACGTGAGCAAGGCGTGGACGGCCTATACCCTGCATATTCCTGCCGGGTCAAAATACACATTCCTTGCCTTAAAAGGCGCCGGGCAGGAATAGAGTAATCGAACCTTCTCTAGGTCGCTCAACCGTCGAGAGTAGAAAAACGGCTTGGCGAAGCTCAATCTGCTATCGCGGATCCATGGAGGAACGGGCAAACCATGTCTCTGCAGGTAGTAGTCAATTAGCGCCGAGACAATTGTGAGATAGCACAATTCCTCTTCAGTGCACCTATCTAACTCCACTGGCTCAGTCAAACTCTCAATAAATTCGCTATCCTGATTATGCAGGAGTTCCAAAAGCTGGTTGATGCCCGTGTCCCGGTCAGAGCTTTCACAAAACGCCCGCAGAAACGGGTTACCAATCATATCCCAAATCCTCTCCTAGATACCGGATGAAATTCAGCTGCCGCTCACCCAAGAGCGTCACGGGAACATAGACTCGTATCGTCTTCAACAAGAGTTCTCTGCTGGTTATACCTAGGTCCTTACACAGAAGACTAGCATCGACAAAGTCCTTAGCCGGTTCTGGTCTAGCGGCCAGGATCTTCATGGCGAGAAGCTGTTCGGCTCTCGGCCTTAGAATTGTCAGATTGCTGTAACAACTATGAACTTCCTTGTCTTCCCTCAATAATGCAGATAGAGGCTCTTTGATATCGTCGTTGATCCATCCAGCCGGAAGACCGAAGGCACGCCCTGTGAGTTCCAGAACATTGTTGAGCAATTTGTTGTTCGCCTCGCTAAAAATGCAATCGATGTCCTTGGTTGCCGGCCGATTGTCATAAACCATCGTCATGATCGAACCGCCGTAGACAGTCATCTCCAACTGCAGTTGATTCTCCTTTAGCCGTTCATTCAAGTAGTCGAATATCTCCAGAAGGGTTGTTCTATCCAGCGGACTAGTCCTATCAAACATCATGAACATCCTTCCCACTCAGTCCCCGATGTAATGGCCGCTCCGAGACAAAGCGAAGCAAGTCAATACCTTCCTG
>SLOG01000096.1 GCA_007132635.1 Limnochordia bacterium | reverse complement strand
GAGGGGGCCTCTGCCCCCTCTCTTTCAATCACTTCACTGTACAAATCGATTATCTCTCATCCCATTGAAGCGATGTTGTTAGGATTTTCTCTACTTCTGCTGGATAGGCGGCGATAAACCGCAGTTCGTCCTCTGTCAGCGGTCGCTGGTTGTGTCCTGAAGCATATTGAACCAGCCGCAGAATCTCTCGTTCATTCTCCAAGTCTAATCCAATCTCCCGATAGACGTGACGAAGGCCCTTTATGCCGCCATATTCACCGGTAGTGATGATCCGCCCCAGCGGTTTAACTTCATGTTCGTCGATTCCGATCTCATCCGGGGTATACAACTCGTAATTCTTGCGATCTTTCAGCATGCCGTCAGCATGAATCCCGGATTCGTGGGCAAAGGCATTGGAGCCGACCCCGACCTGGTTGATGGGTATAGGCAGGCCGAAGGCTCCCGAGACGTAACGGCAGATCTTCCACGCCTTGGTTAGGTCGATTTTCGGATCAAGGATGTCCTGTTCCTGCATGCCGCGAGACTTCTTGATAGCTAATATAACCGATACCATATCGGCATTACCGGCTCGTTCACCCATGCCGTTGACAGTAACATTGATATAGGCGTCAACTCCGGCATCAATGGCTCCCATGGCTCCCTCAATGGAGTTAGCGACGGCATAACCAAGGTCGTTATGGCAGTGGAGCTCCATCGGAATTTGGACGGCTTCAGCAATGCGCCTTGTACTGTCATATATCGAAATCGTTCGGTCAAACCCTAGAGTATCACAGTATCGGATACGGTGTGCGCCGTGGTTCTTGGCGGCCTGCGCAAACCGAATAAGGTAGTCCTCATCGTAACGTCGATCTCCAATGTACGGTTCAGTTCGAGAAGCATCTTCCGCATTGACACCAATAGTCTCGATTCCACATTCCTTGGCGGCATCTACTGCTTCGGTCATCAACTTCAGGACATCTTCTCGGGTTAGACGACCGCCGAATTTGCCGGAAGTCATGATCTCGGATGTGGAGATCGAGAGGTTAAGGTGTTTGAGTTTCGTGTGCTTCACGGCTTTGTACACGTCGTCGGCAGCCGCTCTTGCCCAGCCGCTCAGAACGAGATCACCCATGGCTCCCTTTTTCGCCAAATCAAGATTGGCGTCAATGTAGTTCCATTCGTGTTCAAGTGCGGGAAAACCCATCTCGCTTTGATAGATACCCATTTGGCCAAGGTAGCTATTGAGCATGGTTTTTTGCAGCTTTGAAAGGCCGATGTTGGCCGTCTGGACACCATCTCGATTGGTCACGTCGATGATGTAAATCTTGTTATTTTTACCCAAAATAAACCCTCCTGTCGGAGATTTGTGTTCTGCAGTATGCTAGATCTCTCCACCTTATCAGAGTACGGTAACTATACCACAGGCCCTTTTAGCTGTCAATTTACTTCATCTCGGAGCGCGTCGTTGCCGCGTCCAAGTGCGGTGATTCCAGTTCGTGCAATCTCTCGGATGTCATATTTCTGCATGAGGTCAAGAAAGGCTGTCAATTTGGATTCGGCACCCGTGATTTCGACGATCAGCGATTCGCTTGCCACATCAATGATCCGAGCTCGGAAGATGTCAACAATTTCGGATATTGCAGCTCGGTTGGCTTCGTGCGCCTTCACTTTAACAAGCAACAGTTCGCGGCAAACAGAGCTGCTTTCATCGAGGGCCGCAACTTTGATAACATCCACGAGCTTGTTGAGCTGCTTCTCGATCTGCTCGAGAACGTTATAATCCCCTCGCACCACGATGGTTAGGCGAGATACAGCGGGATCCTCCGTTTCGCCGGACGAAACGCTGTCGATGTTATATCCTCGTCGGCTGAAAAGCCCGGACACCCGGCTCAGCACACCGGAGTTGTTTGCGACTAATACGGATACAATGTGTCGAGTCACTTTGAATCCCCCTATAGTGTACTGGTCTTCGGGTCGACGATGCATTCAATGAGATTTGGACCCCGGCGGCTAAGGCATTCGCCGAGTGCTTCCTCGAATTCTGCTTGCGATTCTGTGCGTCGGGCATGAATGCCGTAGGCTTTTGCTATCAGCTGGAAATCAGGACTTTCCGCGAGCTCAATGCCGAATGGCTGGCCAAAGCTGTTTTCCTGAAGCTCGCGAACCATACCAAGCCGCTGGTTGTTGAACAGGAGGATCGTAATATCCAGTTGGTTTTGGCGAATTGTTCCTAACTCGTGCAGGCTCATCTGAAACCCGCCATCACCAACTACAGCCACCACTTGTGTCTGCGGCGCTCCTATCTTGGCACCGACGGCTGCTGGTAGTCCATAGCCCATCGTGCCAAGTCCTCCTGACGTGAAAAACCTGTGCTTGCTCCCCATGGGAAAATTCCGGGCAGCCCAGATCTGGTTTTGGCCCACATCTGCTGTCAAGATTGCATCTGCAGACACATACTTACCTAAGCTCTGGAAGGCTTGAACAGGGTCGATGCCGGCGAGGCCCTCACTGCGTCGCGGTGTGTAGGACGCCTTCCATTCGTGGATTTCGGTCAACCATGGTGCGGTGTCCAACGGTTCTGCACCTGCTGCCAGGCTTTCGAGAATATTCTTCGCATCACCAACCACCGGAATAAGGGCACCCAGGTTCTTGCCTATCTCGGCTGGATCGACATCAATGTGAATGACGTCGGCATTTTTCGCGAAGACTCCCACTCCAGCGGTCGCGCGGTCAGCAATCCTGGCTCCAACGACGATCAACAAGTCGGAATGGCCAATCGCTTTATTGGCATATGGGTAGCCGTGCGACCCAATCATCCCAATGTAATAAGGGTGTCGGGTCGGCAGCGCCCCGATTCCCATCAATGTGTGTATTACGGGAATGTGCGTCTGCGACACGAAGTCGCGAAAGATGTCGCAAGCATCCGAACGCACAACCCCTCCCCCGACGCAGATCAGGGGTCGCCTGCTGGTGCGAATGCGGCGAAGGGCGCGTTTTATCTGTCCTACATGACCGCGGACAGTCGGATGGTATCCTCGGATACTCACCGTCTCAGGGTATTCCAGGTCAATCGATGCCTGCTGTACATCAACAGGAAGGTCAATAAGAACCGGCCCTGGCCGGCCTGTGTGCGCGATGTGGAAGGCTTCCCGGATGATCCTGGGTAACTGCGAAGCGTCTTTGACCAAGTAGCTGTGTTTTGTGAACGGTTCGGTGGCTCCCGTAATGTCAACTTCCTGAAAGGCGTCTCGGCCCATGGCACTGGTCTTGACCTGGCCGGTAAATATGACTATAGGGATCGAGTCCATATAAGCAGTTGCGATCCCGGTGACCAAGTTTGTGGCGCCTGGCCCCGATGTACCTACAGCGACACCCACTTTATTGGTAGCTCTCGCATAACCACTGGCGCTGTGAACAGCCGCCTGTTCCTGTCGTATGAGGATGTGCTGGAAGCTGGCGGTTCTTAACGCTTCGTATAGAGGAAGTACTGCGCCGCCAGGATACCCGAAAACGACTTCCACACCCTCTCGTTCCATACAGCGAACAATGACCTCTGCAGCTCTCATCGGAATGCCTCCTGTCTAAGAAAAAACAAACCTCGCTCCCGTGTCAGGGACGAGGCTTGTGCGTGCGTAACCGCCCTGGTTGCTCTGGAGAAACCAGAACCACAACACTTATCTCCATCATTGCCATGTCAAATCGTCAAGTTGCTGATTACACTCTAGCATAGCAATGTGCAGCAAGTATGTCAATAGAGGAAAGGATTTGCCTGGATACTCTGGATACTCTGGATCCCGTGCATACAAACGCGGTATACATGTATAGCAATCCGCAAACACGTGTACATCGCCTGACGACTGTGTATAATAGCAGGTAATCAGTGCCAAAATGTTATGAGGAGGTAGTATTGTGACAGAACTGCAGATCGCTATAGACACGATGTGGGTGCTGCTGGGAGCTTTTTTGGTGTTTTTTATGCAAGCGGGGTTTGCGATGGTCGAGTCCGGTTTCACACGGGCCAAGAATACCGGCAACATAGTAATGAAGAATATCATGGATTGTGCGGCTGGATCGTTGGTATATTGGGCAGTGGGGTTTGCAATTATGTTCGGCGCTGGCAACGGATTCTTTGGGAGTCAGGGGTTCTTTCTTTCCGGGAGCTTCGAGCACTTAGGCCTCACAATTCCTATTCCTGCTTTTTGGGTGTTTCAAGCAGTGTTTGCTGCTACAGCTGCTACCATCGTGTCTGGCAGCATGGCAGAACGCACGCATTTTCCGGGTTACCTCGTGTACAGTATTGTCATAACCGGACTGATTTACCCAGTCGTAGGCCACTGGACATGGGGTGGTGGCTGGCTTGACCAGTTGGGTTTTGTTGATTTTGCCGGTTCTACTGTGGTGCATAGTGTTGGTGGTTGGGCGGCTT
>SLOG01000129.1 GCA_007132635.1 Limnochordia bacterium | reverse complement strand
GACTCACCAAATCGCCGCAGTTCAAAGGCGGATACGAGTTCAATGGAAGGGGGCACGTGGGCGGCGTCAGAGAAGAGTACGATGCGCGCCTGCTCGGGTTGCTCAAGAATGTCCTGCGCCAAAAGCAGCGCGCTGTCAATATCCTGGGCTGTCATTGTCGGCTGAAGATCGGCGATGCTGCGGCGGATGGCTTCGGCATCACGCGTGAAATTCAGAGCCAGTCGCGGCGGTTTGCCGGCGAATATAACAGCAGCTTCCGACCCGCTTAGCTGGTTTGCGAAGTCCTGCGCAGCTTGTTGTGCGGCCTCAAAACGACTTGGGTTGACATCATCTGCTTGCATACTTGCTGAACCATCGATAACAATCACCACTTGGCCCTCAGTGGCAGCTCCCTGAAGCAGTGGTTCCATCAGGGCTGTTACCAAGGCAGCAGCCAGCAGTAGCTGTGCCAGCAATAGCCAGCTGAAGCGCAGCCGCAGTTTGGGCCGCCGCGCCTTGGTCTCCACTGCCAACTCGCGCCAGAGATGCGTTGAGGATACGGTCACCCGCTGCAGTCGCTGTGTCAGCAGGTGAAAGACTAGAATTGCCAATAAAGATGCGAATAGGTAGGCGGCAGTTAGATTGGCGAATTGGATCATCGTACCACCCCTTTGGCGCGAAAGGCTTTGAAGATTACCTCTGTAACGGCATCCTGGGTAGAGACAGGTACATAATGTGCACCAAAAGAAACCATGGATGCGAGTTTATCACGAAACTGCTGAAGTCTCTCTTGATACCGATCCCTTATCGTGTCGGCCTCGATCACGACACGGTGACCGCTTTCGGCATCCACGAGAACGACAGAACCGTCAAGATGGGGGTCGATTTCTTCCGAACTTAGAATGTGGACGAGAAGAACCTGCCAACCGCGGCGAAGCAGATTGGTGACCGCTGGTTCGATGTCGTTTTGGTCGAAGAAGTCACTCAGCACGACAGCGTAGCCAGGATGTTTGTAACGATAGCCCAATTGCAGCAAAACCCTGGCAAGGTCTGTCGCGCCCATTGCTGGTGGTTCATTTAAGAAATCAAACAGGCGGAAGATCTGCGTACGGCCCTTGCGGGGACGGAGTTCTCTCGTGACTGTATCTGTCACATAGGCTGCACCAACTTTGTCTAACTGACGCAGAGCCAGAAATCCTATGGCGGCGGCGATTTCCGCGGCCAACCTAAACTTGTCGGGAAAGTGTGCCATCGACGTGCTGGCGTCAAGAAGAATGTGGATATTCATGTCGTGTTCTTCAATAAACTTCTTAAGAAACAGCTGACCTAATCGTGAATACAGGTTCCAATCCACATAGCGGTAATCATCACCCGGCTGATAGGGGGCGAAGTCGTGGAACTCAAGCCCGCTGCCTAGGTGTTCACTCTGCTGTTCACCGGCTAGGTGAAGGTTGCGGGTTTTTTGAATTCTTAGGGCCAGGATCTCCAACTGTTGGAGAAATTCGGCTGACAAGAGCAAAGGGTTCACCTCTCTTTTCCGCAGTCGTCTCTGCGTGTTGAGGCATGTTAGGGTGTTTCCGGTACAATTTCCAAGAGTTCTGTCAGAATGCGATCGATATCTTGGTTCGAGGCCTCGCCCTCTAGATTTAGCAGGATACGATGGCGGAGAGAAGGCAGTGTCACATGTCGGATGTCGGCGAAACTAACGCTGAAACGGCCTTCCAGAAACGCCCGGGCTTTGCCGGCCAATACTAGGGCCTGCGCACCGCGAGGGCTCGAGCCATAGCGGACGTACTGCTTTACTGTGTCCGAAGGCTTTTCCTGCTGCGGCTGGCTCGCTAGTACGATACGGGCTGCATAGTCCAGCACTTCATCGGCCGTCGGTACGCTGCGAATGGCCCGCTGTATTTCCAGGAGCTGTTCTTTACCCATGGTCTGTTGGGATTGGTGTTGGCGTTCACCCGTTGTCCGCAAAAGGATCTCATTCAGTTCGGACAGTGTCGGATAGTCCAGTTTGAGTTTGAAGAAAAAACGGTCAATTTGCGCCTCTGGAAGTGAATAGGTGCCTTCCATTTCGATAGGATTTTGGGTCGCCATGACGAAAAACGGTGGATCCAGCGGGCGCGTCGTACCAGCAACCGAGATGCTGCGTTCCTGCATCGCCTCCAATAGAGCTGCTTGGGTTTTCGCTGTCGCTCGGTTGATCTCATCGGCTAACACCAAATTGGCAAAAAGGGGCCCTGCCTGAAATTGGAAAAATCGCCCTCCGTGTTCATCTTCCATAATGATGTTGGTGCCTGTGATGTCGGCTGGCATTAGGTCTGGTGTAAACTGAATACGACGGTAGTCCAGAGCCAGCAAGTCGCTTAGTGTTTGTACTAAGAGAGTCTTGCCTAGCCCGGGTACGCCTTCTAACAGTACGTGTCCGTTGGCCAACAGAGCCGTCAGCACTTGGTCAATAATAGTCTCCATACCCACGATCGTCTTCTGCAGCTCTGTCTTAACGTCTTGCACCGCCTGTTGGTAGTCTCCGATGCGCTCATTATCCATCATGCACTAATGCCCTCCCTTAATATGCTCCTTTGGTGGGGTTCAGGTTAATCAGCTGTGATCAGTGAGAAGTAATCGCGAATCCAATCGCGGTAATGAATCGGGATGCGCTCTTCGGCGAGCTGGTTTAACAGAAGCTCGCGATACGTTAGAAATCGTTCATCAAGCTGTTCTGGCTCTAAGTCCTGGTCCAGATCGACCAAGCCCTCCAAAAAGAAGGCGAGATAATCGGCATCCCGCATTTGGGATTCCAGCTGGGCTGCGTAGAATTCTGGGTCGACATCCTCAGGGTCGTCCGCCGGATCAATAAAGTCACCAGGGGATTCGCCAAAGCCCCAGGCTTGAGCGCCATTCGTTTCTTCGTCGGGGCCTGGTTCGTCTTCACCAGGCGTGGGCGGAGCGTCCAACGAGTCGTCGTCTTCTGGGCCTAGAGGCTCTCGGCCGGCATCGTCAGGAGTATCGTTAGGCATGTCCGGGTCTTCCTCACCCGGCTCTTCGGTGGTCTCGTCTGTTTCACCGGGCTCGGGTTCGCCCAGGCCGTTTTCATCGGTCTCAGCAGTATCTCTCTCGGCTTTTTCACCGGGCTCATCGCTTTCCTCTAAAATGAGGGCTTCTTCTTCAGCTTCTTCAGCTTCTTCGTCGTCCAAGGGACCTTCTCGCAGCTCGAAAGCTTCTGGGGCTTGGCTGCCTGTTGGGTCCGGTTCTCTCTGGATCTCGCGTGTCTGTTCGGTGATTTCACGGGCGAGACGGTCGGCCGCAATATCTAAGTCGCTCTGCAGCTGCGGGTCATCGCCCAGCTGCGGATCTATCTCCAGGTCCTCGCGGCCCAAAGCCTCAAGGTCGCGTTCGACTGAATCATCGGGGAGTGCTTCGTCCTCAGCCGTATCCGTATCGTCTGGCTCAGGATCTGCAATACTGTCGTCTGTAGAGACCACGGCCTCGTCCTGGATGATCGACAGAGTTATCGGCACGGCCTGTTCAGTCATCCACATGGAAATGACCAGAGTGGAGGCAAACACTACGATCAGCATACTCTCCGGCATCCAGCCTAAGGCCAAGCGTTTCTTGAGATTTAACTGTTTGACTTGTGCATTCACATCGCGCAGCAATCTCGGGAGAAACGGATTATTTTGATGCTTTTCGGTGTACTGGTGTGCCGTGAGGAGTTTCTCGTCCAATCCAGCCAACCTGTCAAGGCGCCTATAGAGATCAGCTCGCTTCCATGGCCAGAAAGCCTTGAAGACACCTACTGCTAAGGCCGCGATAGGAATAATCAAGACATAAAGGGTGTGGGTGATGGCTAAGATAACGGCAGCCGCGAAGAGGCCGACAAGAAGTCCTTGGAGAAACCCTTTATGAAACATCCACCACCGGTATCGCCTTATAAGTCGTTTCAATTCAAGCATTCTGAATACCTCCTGAACGCAGGTTCTGTGCGCCGATACCTATCCAAACCACTGCGCAACCCACCGCACCTATGGCGGTAAGAGGCCAACCCAAACCGTAGAGAAAGAGGTGGCCGCTCACGGCTGCCATGTACAGCGCTGCTAACAGGGCAATCACATACGGTCGAGAGACTAGGTGGACCAACCCGAGGAAGGCCCAAACAGCAACGAGGCCTGCAGAGAAGACCAACAGCACTTCTCGTACCGACAGGACTCCAACGTAGTTTAGCAGCAGACCCATGGGCACAACCGCCACAAGCTCCAGCGTCAAAACGATCCCGCTGTCCAAAACCGGGTATTTGCTGAACCGGAAATACAGAGGCAGCCGTTTGGCAGAAATCAGGGTGAGAAACACAAACGTGAGCAAAAACGTTAGGGTGAATCCCAGATCCAGCTCGTTAGGTCGGTGAAAAGCTGCCGTCTGCTCGGATGGCCAATAT
>SLOG01000128.1 GCA_007132635.1 Limnochordia bacterium | reverse complement strand
GTGCTGTGACTTTCAAACTATTCGGAGGAGGGTTTGCCCGTGGACTATGTTATTCATGGTTCGATGATGCCCATGATCGAACTAACGATGCAGCGTGACGAGCTTGTCTACGCCCAAACGGGTGCCATGCAGTGGATGAGCCAGAACATGGACATGAAGACCAAGGTCAAAGGGGGAATGATGGGCGCGCTCAAGCGCTCGGTATCAGGAGGCCAAATGTTCACCGTCGATTTCCGGGCAGAGGCAGACAACGCCCAGGTATCCTTCGGCCATACATACCCTGGCCAGATCATGGTGATCGACATTGCCCAGACCTCGTTGGTCTGCCAACAGCGAGCGTTTTTGTGCGCCGAACCAACGGTGGACTACGACATCCACATTCAGAAACGACTCGGAACCGGGTTTTTCGGAGGCGAAGGGTTTATCATGCAGAAGTTCACCGGCCGGGGACTCGTGATTATTGAGATGGATGGGGAGTGTGTTGAGAAGGAACTACAAGCGGGGGAGCGGATCAAGGTGGCCACCGGCTCCGTAGGTGCCTTTGAGGAAACAGTGGACATGAGTATCGAGACGGTCAAAGGCTTCACCAACATGTTCCTGGGAGGAGAGGGACTCTTCCTGACCACACTGACAGGGCCAGGAAAGGTTTGGATCCAGACCATGCCGGTTCAGGATATGGTCGGTGAGATTTCGAAGTATCTGCCCAGAAAAAGGCGATCGTAGGAAACCGTTGGTTCTCTCTGTTTCTCTACGGCCAGGTCCCCAACTTGACAGCTCCGCACCGAAATGTTACCCTGTGGGTGACCGATGATGTGGTTATAGTTGAGTCCCAGTTTGGCTGTGGCGAGACTCAGACACTCTACCTTTCCTTTAGAAAAGGTAGAGTGTTTTTTGTGAACCAGCAAACGGTTAATGAGGTGAATTTCGTGACAGACAAGAAGAATCTGCAGGTACAGATTAAGGAAGAGCTTAAGAAAGAACCTTTCGTCAACCGCTTCGATATTCGGATTTCTGTCGATGAGGACGAAACCATCACGCTGAGCGGGTCTGTCGATAACTATGCCCAAAAGAACCACGCGGAAACGCTCGTAAAAGAAGTGGCGGCGGACAAGCCCGTGAGTAACGAACT
Source organism: Limnochordia bacterium (assembly GCA_007132635.1). Classification (GTDB taxonomy): domain Bacteria; phylum Bacillota; class Limnochordia; order Darwinibacteriales; family SLO01; genus SLOG01. Next base: position 3,309 of record SLOG01000128.1, on the reverse strand, counting down.
GAAAGTCGGAGATGGTTCTCCGCAGGCAGACAACCAGCAGCTCCAGAACGTGCATCTGACGGAGGACGATATCCGGGAAATGCGAGAGTTCGTGGAAGAGGCTGCGTTGAACGACCTACGGATCGATCGCGACAGACTTACCACGACAGTGACTCCCCACGGCGTCGTTGACCTTGCCGGATCGGTCCCCAGCCCGGCTCACAGAGAAGAACTAGAGAATCACATCTGGCCAGCCGCCAAAGCAAATTATGTGATAAACCGACTCCAAGTTGACGAACACGGTGGCACGTTTGCGCAAACACCCGGCCTCATGAAGCGGGCCGCAGCAGCAGCTAGGTTTAAGGTTGCCCTGTTCTCCGATAGCCTCATCAGCAGGCCGCTAGCTGTAGGCGTGCAAACCGAAGGCGATTTGGCCATCGTCCAAGGCGATGTAGACAGCTATAGTGCAAAAGAGCGCGTGATTCGCTACGCTGAGGAGTACTACCCAGACTCGAAGGTTGTTGATGAACTAACGGTGGCCCAAAGCATTGATGTCGAGGGAATCCTCGGCGAGGCCTTGGAAAACAAAGACCTCAGGAGAGCAGCACAGGGATCCAGCCCTTGGGACTCGCGAGACGTCACGGAGCGCCCAACTGGGCCCCCGACCGGTCACATTGGGATTGACCCCGTTCCTCCCGAGGTGAAACGCCCCGCTCCTAGCGGCTTTGTTAAGTCTGACCAAAAAGAACAGCAGCGTCGAGAGCTCGAACAGAGAGTCGTTGAGTCGATTCGCTCGGATAACGACCTCAGCCACTTCGACATCAAGTGCCACATCAACAGCGCTGGTACCGCAGTGCTGGTAGGCACCGTCGACTCAGAGGAACAGGCTCGCAGTATCGAAGAAATTCCTCTAGAGACGGCTGACATTAAGCACGTGGTAAACGCAGTGCGCCTGCGTGATCAGTGATTAACAATCGTTTGTGCCCATCATCATTACGAGAGCCGGCAGAACTCATTCTGCCGGCTCTCGAGATCTATCATCAGCGAATACGACCAACTCAACTCCCTACCCGCTGCTCCAAGAAGACTGTTTATTCTCTGACACATACCGATTCTTCTAAAGATCTTTATAGGTTCAACCGAAGGAGATGGTAAGAGACGTTTAAATCCAAGGAGGGACATATTGAATGTTAAAAAACCTGAAAGTCATGCCAAAGTTGATGGTGCTCTTCGTGGCTACGGGCCTGATCCCGTTAATCGGTTTGGCCGTCTACAGTTACATAACGGCAAGCAACATTATTGAAGACCGAGTGTATGCCCAGCAGCACATGTTTGTCGACCTGATGGATGGAACCCTGGGAGATTTCTTCGCCGAGAGAGAAGCCGATGCCGCTGTAGCCGCGAGAACTCGCGACATATACCAGAGCATGAATATACTGAGCGAACAGAGAGGGAACCTGGCCAGTTCCGCTTGGATTGACCGACGCGACAGCATTGTGAAGGTCTGGGGTGAATCCATGCAGGAGGATTACGGCTATGCCTTGGCCTTCCTAACGGACACCAACGGACGAATTGTCTACGCCACCGATGCGTCCATAATTGGAGCAGATCTGAGTACCCGAGATTACGTCCAAGGAGCCCTGGACGGCGACTCGACATGGTCGGAGTTCTTCTACTCAGACATTATCAACGATTACCTCCTTGCTCGAGGGCAGCCGATTTACAGTGAGGGAACCCACGGTGAACTCATCGGTGTACTCGCCCTTTCTACGACTGTAGATGACATTCAAGGCATCATCCACCAGGGCCTTGACAACTTAGGTACCTCAGGAGACGCTTACTTGATTGACGAGAATGGCCTGCTGCTAACCAATACGCGTCTGGGCGAGTATCGCCAGGGTTCAGTGATGACCGCAAACATCAACACCCAAGCCGTTACATGGGCGGCCGAAGGAATTCGGGCCGAAAACCTAGACTTTGCCAGACAAGGCCGCTACCCCGACTACTTGGGCAATGAGGTACTGGGCGATGTGGCAGTAGCTCCCTTAGGAGCGCAATTGGCGGGCTTGGTGGTAGAGGTTGATGCCGCCGAAGCCTTTGCCGAAGTCTACACACTGCGAAACATGATGGTCATCGTGACTGTGGTCATCCTCCTGCTAGGCATCTTGGTTGCCTACGCCATAGCCCGTTCCATTTCAGTTCCAGCTGCAGCCATGGTCAAAGCCATCGATACAGCAGCAACCGGCGATCTGACCGTTCAGGCACACGTAACAACCAGTGATGAATTGGGAATCATGGGTAACGCGTTTAACAAAATGCTCTCGGATCTGCGAGGCATGATGACGAAGGTCGTCGAGGGAGCCGAACAGACGTCGTCAAGTTCCAGTGAAGTATCGTCGGCCGTACAAGAGACGGCGGCATCAGTAGAGGAGGTGGCAAGCACAGCCAATCAGTTTGCATCAACGATCGAGACAACGAGCAGCAACAGTCAGAAGATGGCCGAGCTCGCTCAAAGTACTACGGAAAAGACAGACCGTGGTGCCGAACAGATCGAGAAAACCGTTGCAACGATGCACGCGATAAACACCAGCGTGGAAGAACTCAGCCAAGAGATCTCCGGCCTAGACAACCAATCAGAACAGATTCGCTCCATCGTAGACATGATCACAGACATCGCTGAGCAAACGAACCTTCTGGCTCTCAACGCTGCCATCGAGGCGGCTAGAGCTGGCGAACATGGGCGAGGCTTTGCTGTAGTCGCGGAAGAGGTCCGCAAGCTCGCGGAGCAGTCTGCCAAAGCGACAGGAGAGATTACCAGCGTAATAGCAGAAATGCGCCAAGTAGTTCAGGGCACAGTCAGAAAATCTAAGGAAAGCTCGGAAAAAGTAACTGAAGGGGCAAGTCTAGTCCAAGACAGCGGTCAGATGTTCAATGAAATCCAAGGCATCGTACAGCAGTTAACAGAAGGTATCGAGAACATCGCTTCGGCTAGCGAAGAAATGGCATCCGGCGGCGAAGAGATTGCGGCCAGCAGCGAAGAACAATCAGCATCGGTCGAGCAGATTGGCTCCTCCATCCAAAACGTCGCTGGCATCGCCGAACAACTCAAAGAACTCGTAGGCGCCTTCAAAATCTAGCTTCTGTTCCAGGAAAACCCTTTGCTTAAGTGACACGGAACACCTCCTATGTCCATTTTAGGAGGTGTTTCTCGTTTTATAGGAAATCACAGCGAAATTCCCCAAAATAAAAAAAGCCTTGGGCCAAAACCCAAGGCGCTTACAGACTCGCAAAACTATTTATTCATGGTAGTTTACAATGGTGGACCCAAGC
>SLOG01000133.1 GCA_007132635.1 Limnochordia bacterium | reverse complement strand
GGCTACAGCTGGGCGCTGCCCCAGATCCTCAAGAAATCGGGTATCGACACCTTTATGACGACAAAGATCAGCTGGAACCAGTATAACCATCTGCCTCACGATACGTTTAAATGGCGGGGTATCGATGGCACTGAGATTCTGACGCACTTCATCACGACGCCGACTCAAGGCGGCGCGCGTTTCTATACTTACAACGGGGAGACGAGGGCGCCGTTTGTTAAGGGTATCTGGGACAATTACCGGGATAAGGATCTCAACAAAGAGCTGCTGCTAGCCTATGGGTATGGCGATGGCGGCGGCGGCGTCACCCGCGACATGCTGGAGATGCGGCGGCGGTTAGCAGACATGCCCGGCATGCCGAAAGCGCAGACTGGCAGCGCAGGCGACTACTTTGACCGTCTGCACCAGACCATGGATGCAACGGATCAGTACGTGCATACGTGGGATGGCGAACTCTATCTAGAATACCACCGGGGGACCTATACCAGCCAAGCGCTCAATAAGTGGTATAACCGGAAATTGGAATTGGCCCTTAGGGAGACCGAATGGTTAGGTGTACTCCAGGCAGCAGCAGCCAAGTCGTGGCAGAACTACCCTGCGGGGGATCTTCTGCAGGCGTGGCAGACTGTGCTGCTGCACCAGTTTCACGATATAATCCCAGGATCGTCCATCCGCGAGGTTTACGAGGATTCATTGGAGGATTACCGTGCAGTGGAGCAGGTTTTGGACACGCGCCGGGCTGAGGCTTTCGGCCTTCTCGCTTCGCAGTCCGAACCCACCGGCTATACTGTGTTTAACAACGGTTCGTGGCAAATGGGAGGTCTAGTGGAGATATCCGCTGCTGACGGGATGGAGGTTGGATCGTGGCACGACACAACCGGCAGTGTGCTTACGGCTGGGCGTACAGGAAGCCGATGGCTGGTTCATGTACCGAAGGTTCCGGCCTTAGGGTACACGACCATCTTCTTCTCAGCCGATATGCCGATGGAGAGCCCCTCTGCCTTTACAGTCCAGGACTCCGGGGTGGAGACTCCTTTTTACAGGTTGGCTTGGAATGACTCCGGACAGCTGACCGAACTCTATGACAAGGAGCTGCAGCGCAGCGTCCTAGCTCCGGGGTCCAAAGGCAATGTACTGCAGATCTTCGAGGATAAGCCCATGGCGCATGATGCCTGGGACATCGATATCTACTACCAGCAGAAGTGCCAGGAAGTGACGCACCTCATCTCAACCGAGGTGCTGGAGCAGAATGAACTACGCTGCGTGATCCGATTTCACTGGGAGTTTGACCAGTCAAAGTTTGTCCAGGACATGGTCCTGTACAGCCGCAGCCGCCGCATCGATTTCCGCACATACGCGAATTGGCGGCAGCGGCAGCAGCTGCTTAAGGTGGCGTTCCCCGTTGATGTGCGGGCCGTGGAAGCAACGTTTGATATTCAGTTCGGCAGCGTCAAGCGGCCTACGCACTGGAATACCAGCTGGGATTGGGCTCGTTTCGAGACCGTAGGGCATCATTGGGCGGATCTAAGCGAAACCGGCTTCGGCGTCAGCCTGCTCAATGACTGTAAGTACGGGTATGACATCAAGGATCATGTGATGCGGCTCAGTCTCCTGAAAGGGGCCATCCACCCGGATTACCAAGCGGACCTGGGTGAACACCGGTTTACCTATGCGCTGCTGCCCCATGGCGGTTCGTGGATGGAAGCTACCCCGCAGGAGGCGTGGCAGTTGAACCAACCATTCCAAGCCAAACTCGGCCAAACCGCGAGGGCTTCGTTTACGACCTTTACCGCTGAAGGGCAGCCGGTACAGTTTGATGCTGTAAAAAGGGCAGAAGCCAAGGACGCCGTGATTCTGCGGTTGCATGAGTATGTGGGCGGCCGCGGGACGGTCAGGCTGCATACTGATCTGCCGGTGAAGAGCTGGCAGGAAGTCAATCTTCTTGAGGACTCCGTGGGTTCTGTGGAGTCTGGACCGTTGGAGTTATCTGTGAAGCCGTTTGAGATAAAAACGGTGCTTATTGAGATAGACTCATAGGGTAGGAAAACGTTGGTTCTTCCGTTTTCCGACTGCCCGCTCGGAAGGACAGAGAATTGGGGAATTGGGAGGCTGTTATGACGGAGTGGTGTTATGATTTGCATGTCCATACAGCGGAAGTTAGCGTCTGCGGCCATCTGGCTGCTCGCGATGTGGTTGATTTGACCGCTTCCGCAGGATATGCTGGCATAGTGATTACAGACCATTACTACGAGTTCTTCTTCAAGAGACATGCCGGTAAGCCATGGATAACTCAGGTGGATGCCTATCTACAGGGTTACCGCAATGCTCTGAGAGCTGCAGAAGCACGGGGACTCACCGTGCTTCTGGGTGCGGAGATGCGTTTCGTCGATGATCCATCGGACTACTTAGTGTACGGGATTGACGAGGACTTTCTGGTGGCGCATCCGCACGCATACCGCTGGGATATACGGTGGTTGGCGCGGGAGACAGAGGGTACCGAGGTTAGGATTTTTCAGGCGCATCCGTTTAGGCGACGGGATACGGTCGTTCCGATAGGCAGTCTGCACGGATTAGAAGTGCTAAACGGCAATCCTCGCCATGACTCCCACAATGAAGAAGCGTGGGCCGCGGCAGAGGCGAATGATATGTTGATGATCTCTGGTTCGGATATTCATCAACACGAGGATGTTGGCCGCGGAGGCATCTGCGTGCCCGAGCCTTTGCGCAGCAACAGCGAATTGGTGCGGACGCTCGATGACAACCGGAGTATGCGATTGCTGGGCTTCGAGGTGATGCAGCCGTCAGATCGATGAGGCGGCTGCAATGGCGTTCACTAGATTGATGCAATGGGTCTTGACAAATATTCGTTAACCGAAGTAAAATGGATATGTAGATAGCTAACTAATCAAAGTAGGGAGGACATGTTTATGGTCGCTCCACACCCGGAGACAGTCGGATCGCTATTTTTCCGTTTGGCGAAACTGCATATGAGTCGATCGCATACTCTGTTCCACCGGGTTGGGCTGTCGCGAGGGCAGCCGCCGGTCTTGTTCCGCTTGTGGGAGGAGGATGGATGCACGCAGTCCGAGTTAAGCGAACGTATTATGATCCGTCCGGCTACGATGACATCTATCTTACAGCGGATGGAGAAGGCTGGGTATATCCGCCGCAGGGCGGACTCCGAAGACCTGCGAGTGACCCGAGTGTATCTGACCGACAAGGGCAGGGAGCTGAAGGGTGAGGTGGAAGCGCTGCTGCGGCAGTTAGACGACGAACTCACGGCCGGGTTTTCGGAGGAGGAGATGCAGCTGCTGCGGCAGCTTATGCGCCGGATGGCCGACAACTTGGCCGAGGCCGAGGAAGAGGGTTAGAAAAAGCCCAGAAATGGGGCAAATTGGATTGGGGGTATGTCTGTGTTTAAGTTGCTGAGGCACATCAAGCCCTATTGGTGGGCCGTTCTCCTGGCGCCTCTGCTGATGGTGTTAGAGGTTGGTATGGATCTCATACAACCGATATTGGTGGCGCGGGTCGTTGATGAGGGAATCGCTCAAGGGGACTTATCTTTAGTAATCTCGACGGGGCTGCTCATGCTGGCCCTGGCTTTTATCGGTATGCTGGGCGGCATCGGGTGCTCGGTGTTTGCTGCCATTGGAAGTCAAGGGTTTGGAGCTATTGTCCGCAGCAAAACGTACAGGAAGGTTCAGGATTTCTCCTTCGCCAACCTCGACCAGTTTCGCACATCATCGCTTATCACTCGACTGACCAATGATGTGACTCAGGTGCAGAATATCCTGAACATGGCTCTTCGCATGTTGGTGCGAGCTCCTTTTCTCGGCATTGGCGGCATCGTGATGGCGGTATCCATCAACCCTCGCTTGTCCCTAGTGCTGGTAGGAGCGCTGCCGTTTATGGCTGTGGCCATTGCCATAGTCGTTACCAAGGGCTTCCCACTCTTTCGCATCGTTCAGCAGAAGTTGGACCGGGTTAACGTGGTTATGCGGGAAAACTTGTCCGGCGTGCGCGTTGTCAAGGCCTTTGTACGGGGAAATCACGAGCGCAAACGCTTTAATTCCGCCAACGAAGGGCTGCGCGACGCGACGATGCGGGCATCACGGATTGCTGTTTTAGTCATGCCGGTGGTCATGCTGGTCATGAACCTTACAGTCATAGCAATACTGTGGTTTGGGGGTTTACAGGTTGATGCCGACACGATGCAGGTGGGTCAGATCATTGCTTTTATCAACTACATGACGCAGATCCTGTTCTCGCTTATGATGGTCGCGTTCATGATGGTCATGACATCGCGCGCTAAGGCCTCGGCCGACCGTGTTAACGAAGTGCTTGACACCGACATAGATATCAAGGACCACCCGGATGCCAAGCCCTTTGAGATCCGGGACGGATTGGTGGAATTCGAGAATGTTACTTTTGCCTATGATGATGATGCCGAGCCGGTGCTGCGGAACG
>SLOG01000075.1 GCA_007132635.1 Limnochordia bacterium | reverse complement strand
GTAGTGATCGGTGTAATTCTCCTTCTCTATAATTTTGGCGTTGTAACTAGGATACCTTGGGCTAATCTAATTCAGCTTTGGCCGCTTTTTCTCGTCGCCTTTGGTCTTCAACTCTTGTTCTCCCGTGGTCCTCTTGCTTTACTAGCACCTCTTCTAGTGGTGGTAACGATCGCAGTCGCGTTTTTGGGTTTTCCGCCGCAGTTGGGATCATATTCACAAGACCATGTTCTTACCAACTTCCAGCGGGATGAGGCCGTTACCCACAGCGAGGTGCGACTGCAGGGTTTGGGCATCGCCGATGTTCGCCTCAGCGCACTGGACACGGAGACAGACTTGGTTTTGGATGCTTCCGTACCCGAGTGGCTTGATGCCCGTTGGACGCAGGATCCAAGAAGCAGCGGACCCGTGTATACGCTTCGCAGCCAAAGCGGCGGCACCCGGTTTTGGCGCTCCATGTCGTCTAGTCGCCCGCTGGAGATGGCTCTGTCACCCCATATTGTCTGGGATGTCTCCCTACAAGCCGGCGTAGCGAATGGCCGGCTTAATATGCAGGACGTGCCGTGGCGGTCTGTGGAGATCGAGGCTGGTGTCGTGTCCATGCGTATCGAGACGACGGTCCTGGAACAGCCAGCTCGCCTACAGGTAAAGAGTGGTGTGGGTCAGATTACGTTGGTTGTACCCCGAGACCAGCCGGCTCGAATCACGACGAGCGGGACACCTTCGTTTCTCAACAACATAAGCGCTCAAGGGTTTCTTGAGGACAACGGTGGTTATGCGACCGGAGATTTTGCTCGGGCCGCGAATCCGCTGGACATTCATATCGAAGGCGGCATCACGAATCTGCGAGTCATCCGGCGATAGTGATCTTGATGAACACAGCCAGGCAGCAAAAGCGATGCGAGCCTGGCTGTGTTCCTGTCTATTGTGGCTGTTTCAGCCGTTTCCCATATAACATCAGAGGATCACCGTCCTGCCAGAAGTCCGTTACTTGGGCCATGCAGGTGTATCCAACAGCCTCATAAAATGCTCGGGTTTCGGCACAGTATGGTGACGGTGTTGTCTCGGCAAAGACAAGACGGGCACCGCGCGTTTTTAGCTCACTTTCGACGGCCTCGATTAGCTGCCTGCCGAGTCCCTGCCCGCGAAGGCCGCGGCGCACCGCGAAACTAGCCAGGAAGTACACTCCATCTGTGTCGCACCGTCGTATCGCCCCAAGAACTCCCAAAACTTGGCCGCGGGTCTGATCCCGATTTTCTAAAACTGTTAAAAAGACAGCGTCTTTCAGCCGGCCTTCCACAAACTCTTTGTAGTTTCTCTCAGCGTGTTCCAAGTCACGTTCGTAGAAAAATTCAGGCAGACTGCGGATCGTTTCCACAGCACCTGGAAGCGTGTCTCGGTTGAGTGTTTCGATCCGCATTGTTTCAGCACCGCTCAAAAAAACCCCTCCTAGCTCATTTCAGATTCATGAGGACCGAAGAACTCCTCTTCCAGCAAAGCACATAGTGTGTGGTAGATCGGCAAATGGCGTTCTTGAGTGTCGGCGGTGGTCGCCTGGTCTACGGCTATGAGCACGTCGCACAGTTCGGCCATAGCACCGCCGTCGCCACTGCTCAGCCCGATCGTCCGCAATTGACTCACCCGCGCCACCTTGAGAGCCTGGCAAACACTGGCGGCATTTCCAGACGTACTGATGCCCAGCAGGGCATCACCTGGGTTTCCGTAACCGTAGACCTGCTGCGCATACACCATGTCTCCCCCGATGTCATTGGTTATTGCTGATATGAGTGCTGCATTCGAGGCGAGGCTAATGCAAGGCAGTGCTCCCTGCAATCGTCCAGCCACCGCAGCGCCATCGGTGTATGTTTCCGCTAGTTTTGCTTGTCTTCCATGCGGAATCGGTCTCGAAAGAAGGAAGCCCTTCATCAACTCACCACTTATGTGTTCGCTGTCCGCGGCGCTGCCGCCGTTGCCGCAAACTAATAACTTCCCGCCACGGTGAAATACTTCGCGCAGGGCAAGAAAGGTGTCTCGAATGGCCAAACGACAGGTAACCAAGTCTGGATAGCGTTCCACAAGCTCATCAAGCCGAGCGTCCAGCCTATTCTCCCGCATGTTGTTCACTCCTGTTTTTTGGTGCAGCGCCTCTTACGGATGTTTTGCGCTGTACATCGTCCTGACTCAAAAAAGCCATCCCGACTGGGATGGCTTTTGCTATCGTGGTACTCCCAAGGGGATTTGAACCCCTGTCTTCGCCGTGAGAGGGCGATGTCCTAGGCCCCTAGACGATGGGAGCGTGGAAACAACGTTATTATAGCAACTATTCCCCGGCTTGTAAAGGCTTTTCTGCAAGAATAACGCACTCTTCCCCGGTTCGGTACCGAGTTCTCTCGAAGTCTTCGTACGTGCCGCGTACTTCGAAGCCAGCCTCTTTGAGCAATTCCTGCATGCGGTCAGCAGAGATCGTGGCCTCGAGGCTTGCTTGGACGGAGATACTTGTCGAGCGCTCGCTGTGGCGGTAGTTAATCTGGTTGATCAGCCGTCTGTCTGCCGTTAGACCCCGCATTTGTGCCACCTGTACAAGCACGTCGCCTCGCAGCGGATCAATCCCTTGCAGAGCCAACCAAGGTTGGGAGTCTCCCTCCTGCACAGGGGTTGCCTGGAAATCGAAGGCGAATCCGCCTCCTGGCCGCAAGTGTTCATAGGCCCTTCGCAGTACCTGACGACGATCATTGTCGTCGATCATGTAGATCATGGAACAGTAGGGAATGAGGATAAGGCCAAACGACGCCTCAGCAAGATCGAAAAGACGCATATCCTGCTGGACTATGCTGGCAGTTAGACCATAGGCCTCAAGTTTATGTCGACACTCTCGCAGCATACTCTCTGATTGATCGACACCTGTTACCTTATATCCGGACTGACTCAGCGGCAGGAGCACGCGGCCAGTCCCACATCCTAGGTCAAGAATAGGCCCTCCATACATCATTGCTAGTTCTTGGTAAAAGGGAATATCATGGCTGAAAGCGATGGTTGAGTCGTAACAGCTTTGCGGGCCGTAGGGATCTTCGGTCGTGGCCCACCCTTGCTCAAGAAGTTGGGCGGCGAACCCAAAATACATCTCCATCCCGTCACATCCCATCCATGTTCACAGTTCTGCTCAGCTAAAAAACACGCCAAACACCCAGAATGCCAAAAGGCCGAACCAGCTGTCTGCTGCTTCGGCCACCACAATCAAAATGGCTGGGGGAGAAGGATTTGAACCCTCACTAGATGAGTCAGAGTCATCCGTCCTACCCTTAGACGATCCCCCAATGCAAGAGTTATCGTATCACAATCCTCGATGAGAATCAAGTATCAATTGCCCTGTGTCAAGCAGTTGTCTCCTGGATCTTGACGTCCCAGGTGATCTCCGCGGTTGTGCGGAGCATTCCGGCAACGGAGCAGTACTTTTCGACAGACAAGCGAACAGCATCCTCGAACGGCTTTTCTTTCAGATCACGTCCGGTAAAGACAAAGTCTACGTGAATCTTTGTAAAAACCTTGGGATGATCGTCGGCTCTTTCGCCGGAGACATCCATCTGATAGCCGTCAAATTCCACCCGCTTTTTCTTGAGAATACTGACCACGTCCATACCCGAACAGCCTGCCAAACCTAGCAAAACCATCTCCATAGGACTTGGGGCTGCGCCTTCTCCGCCGCTTTTTGGTGACGCCCCCATGACCACACTGTGCTTTGTCTCCGAAACGCCAAGAAAAGTCATGTCTCCGCAGTAGCGAACTTTCGTTGTCATAGGCCTATCCCTCCTCGGTCTTGTCGATAATCTGTAGAGCAGCACGAATTCGCTGACAGGTGCGCTCTCTGCCCAGTATCATCAGGACGTCATAGATCCCAGGACTAACATTGGTCCCAGTAACAGCGACTCGCACCGGCTGAATGATATCACCTAATTTGCGTTCGAAGGCAGCCTGTGCGCCATCAAATACCTGTCCCAACGACGCTTCATCAAAGGAATCCAGGCCTTCGAGCTGGGGGAGCAGGTGACTGAGGATCTCCCTGGCCTGCTTCTTTAACAAGACCTTTTTCACTGCCTTGTCGTTATACCGCAGTTCATCCGAGAAGAAATAGTATGTCATGGCCTCGATATCGGTCAGATGCTTCAGCCGCGGCTGTACCTGTGCCAGAATCTGCTGCGCTGCGGCTGTCTGCACCTCTGTAGGCGATGTCGGCAGCAGCTCGGCACGCTGCCAGATGGGCAGTGCCGCCGCATACAGTTCATCCAAAGCCATCTCCCTGATATACACGCCGTTCATCCAATCCAATTTCTGAATGTCAAAGACGGCCGGGTTCTTAGATATCTTTTCCAATGAGAACTTCTCTATCAGCTCTTCTCTCGGAAAGAGTGTTTGGGAGTCATCATAGGACCAGCCCAATAAAGCGAGGTAGTTGACCAACGCGTCGGGGAGATATCCTTCATCTCT
>SLOG01000300.1 GCA_007132635.1 Limnochordia bacterium | reverse complement strand
TGCCCTAAGTGCGTTTTGCCTCGCCGGCTGATGGCCTCACGTCGCCGCATCCCGTGGGATGTATCGTCGCGTTCCTCCACCACGTCATCGGTAATTGGCTGCGAGAAACTCGGCCAACCCGAACCGGAATCGAATTTATCCCTGGAACTAAATAACGGCTCACCTGTTACCACATCAACGTAAATACCTGGCGCCTTGTTATCCCAATACTCATTCCGAAAGGCTGGTTCGGTGCCGCCTCGCTGCGTCACATCATACTGGTGTTCTGTCAACCTTTCACGAATTTCTCTGTCCTTCGGCCTTTTGTACACTTCGTCCAGACTGGCCAGGGAAAGATCGACATGACAGTAGCCGCCCGGGTTCTTCTCCAAATACCGCTGGTGATACTCCTCAGCGGGGTAAAAGGCCTGTAGAGGAGCGACCTCGGTGACAAGGGGCTTGGTCCAACGCGCCCTTTCCTCTGCAACAACCTTATCGATCACGACTCGGTCCGATGGGTCTTGGTAGTAAATACCGGTGCGGTACTGCGTCCCCACGTCGTGACCCTGGCGATTGCGTACCGTCGGATCGATGGTGCAAAAGTAGAGTTTCAAGATCTCTCGCAGGGAAATCGCGCCGCTGTCATACACCACCTGGACCGTCTCTGCATGGCCGGTTTGGCCAGTACACACGTCCTCATAGCTAGGGTCAGGAGTCGTCCCGTTGGCATAGCCAGGCACGGCACTCAGCACACCCGGAATCCGACGAAAAAACGCCTCAGTGCCCCAGAAACAGCCGCCTGCAAGCCAAATCTCGCGGCGCAATTCTTGCCTATCCTTGATCTGCGTCATCCACAGTCACCTTCCCTTTCCGGCTCCAAAAGAGGGACAAAACGAACCCAGCCGTGATCTTCCACACGCCGACCGGTTTGTGTCTTCGTGACTCGCTGGAGCACCTGTTCCCTGTGGGGGTCTCCCACAGGGATGACTAAACGGCCGCCAAGCACCAGCTGTTCAACTAGGGGCTCTGGAATTTCCGAAGCAGCAGCGGTCACCAATATGCCGGCAAACGGAGCCGCTTCGGGCCATCCTAAGCGTCCATTGCCGACGCGAAAATAAATGGGCCCAAACCCCAAGCGGTTCAGACGCTCCTCAGCCGCTGCAGCCAAACCGGAAAACGCCTCAACAGTGTACACCTCGGCCGCCAAGCAACTCAACACAGCCGTCTGATAACCGCTTCCCGTACCAATTTCGAGTACCCTATCCTCGGCAGCCACATCGAGCAGCATGGTCATAAAGGCTACCACATAGGGCTGAGAAATGGTCTGCCCTTCACCGATAGGCAATGGGCGGTCTTCGTACGCACTGCCGCGCTGCGACGGAGCCAAGAATTCGTGCCGCTTGACTCGCCGCAAGGCCTGCAGCACCGATTCGTCTGCAATGCCCTTTTGACGAAGCCGCTTCAGCAGGCTTTCCACTGCATCCACCCGTAACTCCTCCTAAAGAACGCACCGCGAGCTCCTCTAAAGATACGCTGCGAAAAAGTCAAAGGCCTCATCGCCGCCAAAGGAATGGGCATGGGGATGTATGTCTTTCCAAAGTCTGTCTGCAGCACCAGCCGCTTGGTAAATGCGCGCAATTCCTTCGAATCCTACTGTTGTGTCCTGCAGATAGAAGCAAGTATCATAGATTCCCATCTCGACGAGAAGCGGCCGGGGAGCGATAAGGCCAGCGATATCATGAGTGTCGAAATATCTATGAATACTCGGTACGATTTGCGAACCGCAGAAGTTTGCTTGGGCAATGCCGAACTCCCGCCAGGGATTGACATAGCAGATGATATCCGCAGCTTTGATACGGGAATCCAAAGCAGCTGTGAACGTAGTCATCGTGCCGCCTTGGCTGAGACCCATCATGCCAATCCGCTGCGGGTCTACTTCCGGCCGCGTCTCCAAGTAGTCGATACAGCACTGCATATCCCAGATATTGCCGGTCAGGGTCCACAGACCCAGCAGCGCTCCCTTTACGAAGTTGACGTTGCATGGATCCCTTCCGGGAAATGGATCGACTCCGTCCCGGCGCTCGCCAAACCCTCGCAGGTCAGGAGAGATCGTCAGATAGCCAGCGCGTGCCATCTGTTCACCATAATTGTAATTCATCTCCGCGATGTCCTCGACATGCCCGGGCGAGCTTCGCATGCCGGCTACAGGGTCTTTCCCGTATTGCCCATGCCCGTGCGAGCAGAGAATCGCGGGATTCGCGCCATCCGGCCGCATGGTGCGCGGGCGCAGCACTTGACATGGCACCGACATGTGTTTCTCCGAGTCAAACACAACGCGCTCACGAATTAGGTCTCCGTCTTCGACCGAGTACTCCACCTCCGCGTTCAAGGGCACTCGCTCGGGAAACTCTCCCAACAGCGCTCGATACTGCGGATAGGCCGTGTCATACCACGCCTGCCATTCCGACTTAGTCTTCCCGGAGAAGGAATGCTGGGGATCCCAATTATCCATAAGTCGGTTCCAATAGGTCTCCATAGAGAAATTCCGATTGCCCATCCAACTGTCCCCTTTCCCTGCAGATCTCGCTCAAACAACGACAGCAGCCGAGTGCGGCGGGATCGTTATGCCCTGGGCGATAGCGTGCCACGCAGGATCATCGACCAGCCGGTACTGAGAGAGGGGCTTAGGAGACCCCGACTCCAAGGCAGCCGACACGGAGATGGCCTCATCCTCGTAGTTACAGATGACAAGTCCCTCCTCCCCCGTGTCGCGACGACGGAAAACGCTAAAGGGTTGATGGACGCTACCGTCGTCGGTCGTGACCGAAGCTCCGCAGCTGTCCCTATACAGCCCATCCCAAAAGTACTCACGCAGCTCGGTGCGCAGCTGATCCATCGCCTTCCCGTAAGCTAGAGTCAGCGGATAGTCGTCCAAACGCCCTTTGAAGTTAAACGGTTCATAGCTAATGATATAGCGATTCAAGAGGCACTGGTTGATCATGTTGCGATCATTGAAACCTGTAACAGCAGTCATGAAGGGCATCTCCGGCAGCATATACCGAGACAGCGCCACGTGATTGCGGTTTTCACTGCGGTGGTAAGACAGCTGGTACTGCTCCATCTCCCAGTCATAACAGGCTTCGCCAGCAAACAGAAAATCAGGACGGTCAGCGGCCAACTGGCGGAACCGCTCAACCAGGTAGCGATCATGGGCATACACGGGCGCTCCATAACGATGGCCATGCGATTCATCAAAACATAGAAGCGCCGGACTATGATGGAGGCACTCGTCGAACAGCATGCCATCAGCACCTAGATCCAGTATCTTCTGGAACTCCTGTTCACAGACCTGGAGATACTCCTCGCTGAGAAAACACATGGGAATCAGCCGCTTGGTGTTGATATCCAACAGCTGTGTCGCCGTCTGGTACTGATAACCCCAGAAATGGTAGTAATCTCCATAGGGGTCCTTAATCGCCAACTTATTCAGTTCGGTGCGAAACCAATCCGTCGCTCGGTCTGCCCAAACAAACTTAGTGAACAGAATGACTTTAACGCCCATGGCCTGGATCTGGGCGATCGCTTCCTGCAGTTCTGCGAAGGTCCCGAGCCGCGGATCGGGATCGTGCGATGGGTTGCCTTGGTCTTGCCCCCCATCGTTCCATCCTACCAACTGGATAGCCTTCACTCCATGCCGGGCACAGTCTGCCCCTATCTGCGGCAGGTCTGCGAAGCGAAGCCGCAGCTCATCCTCCGGCGAGTTGATGTGCAGCTGCTGCCAAGCGTGGGGTTCATGCGCCCAATCCGGCACAGCCGCTGATTTCATCCAGCTGTCTCGCCAGCGAGTATAGATATCGGTGCCCGCTTGCCAACCCCCTTCATAGGCCTGCAGAGCTACCGGCGTCAGCCTACGGATCTCGCCAGGAGCCACAAAGGGAACGTGCACAGCGGCAAACCGGAGATCCACAGCGTGTCCACTGATGCTGTCTGCGGAAGGCACGCGCGAATCCATGCTGTTCTCCCAACCAGGGCGAAGCTCGGTGTGCCAGGCGGTTAACTCGGAACTAGGATCGGCAACGCCCACATACAGCCCTTGTGTACCGCTCCGCAGCAGGCAGTAGGGCGAAGCGGGAGTCCCGGCATTCATGGATCCGCCAAACTGCGTCGGATAGTCAACTCCGTAATACCCTCGCACATTTTGGTAGCGAGGCCAGAGATCCCATTCCACCGCCGAGGCATAGCCATAGGTGAACGTGCGGAGCCAGTCGGCATCCGAGGCAGGCCGCACTCCGCCCAGGTATGGGCAGTATACGTTTTCCACGACGTACGGCGATTGGTTGTCTACCTCTGGGGAGAACAAAACTTGATCGCCTCGCAGCGATACCGTTAAGGTCACCCGCACAGGGAGTCGACCACCAAACTCAGATTCAACGGTGTCCCACACGAAGGTTACGGTGTCCCCAGCAGCATTCACAGACGCCGACGTAAGCGTTTGCTTTTCACCAAACACTTGGTTGT
>SLOG01000283.1 GCA_007132635.1 Limnochordia bacterium | reverse complement strand
GGCTTGAATTCCGTCGCCTCTTGGATAGAGCACAGCCCAGGGGCGACGACATTTCAGAACCGGATCTTTCTTTGGAGGAACTCAGCGAACCAGAAGCGATACGCGAGAAGCTCACCGTCGTCGCAGAGTGGCGGCACGCCGCTCTAGACCTACTCGAAGGTTCCATCTGCCTTGCTAACAGCGAGACCGCCCTATACATGACGGCCGATTCCATCGATGATGATGTGCGTTCGGTAATTCGCAGAACTCTGCAGGATATCCAGGTCCACTGTTTTGACAGTAAAGCACTCTACCACGCCCTGGGAGAGTACGACGATTTGCCTGTCTTTATGGATCTCGCCTTGGCGGCTTACGTCTTAGATCCCGGCGGACCGACGGACTTGGACATGTTGGGGCAGCGATACGCAGACCTAAGCCCCATCCATGTTAACAGCCAATCGACGGACGAATGTCCCCAACGGGCGGCGCGACGCTGCAGACGACTGTTAGAGCTATCCCCGATCCTTGTAGACAGGTTAGAGGAGGATCAGCTGTGGAAACTCTATAGCGAGTTAGAACTACCGCTTGCCAGAGTGCTCGCGAAAATGGAAGCACGGGGTATTCTGGTCGATCCCAACAAACTCGAAACCATGTCGGAGGATTTCAAAACCTCCCTGGATACCCTTACTGAGGAGATCCACGACATGGCAGGCGAAACCTTTAACATCAACTCTCCTAAACAGTTGGGGCACATACTTTTCGAGGTTATGGGTCTGCCTGTCGTAAAACGGACAAAGACGGGGCCATCGACGGATGCCGAGGTCTTGGATAAGCTGAGTGACAAGCCGATTGTCAGCAAAATTCTGGAATACCGTCAAATCAGCAAGCTAAAGTCGACCTATGCCGACGCCTTGAGAGACTTGATCGATCCGTCCACGAAGCGGATCCATTCGACGTTCAACCAGATGGTGACAGCCACCGGTCGGTTGAGTAGTACCAACCCTAATCTGCAGAACATCCCCATCCGGCGTCCAGAAGGGAAGAAAATCCGAGAGGCCTTTGTCTCGGCAGAGGATTGGATTCTATTGGCTGCCGACTATTCGCAAATCGAGCTTCGTATCCTAGCTCACGTCTCGGGTGACGAGAGTTTCATCACTGCCTTTAACTCGGGGAAAGACATTCACACGCAAACAGCGTCGGAAGTGTTTGGTGTTCCTTTAGAGGATGTAACCGGCGAACAGCGGAGCGCTGCCAAGGCCATTAATTTCGGTATTGTCTACGGCATCAGCAGCTACGGTTTGGCTCGAGGCACGAACCTATCACGCGATAAGGCCCAGGAGTACATTGATGGTTATTTTGCTCGTTACCCCAAAGTTAAGGAGTACTTGGACAGCGCCGTCAGACAAGCTCGAGAGAATGGCTACGTCACGACACTGCTCGACCGACGACGGTACCTTGCCGATATCCAAAGCCGAGACTTTACAAAACGGAGTTTTTCCGAACGCATGGCGATGAACACACCCATACAGGGAAGTGCTGCCGATGTCATCAAACTGGCAATGTTAGCTGTTGAAGAGCAGCTTGAAACTGAAGGTTCCCGGGCGAGACTGCTGCTTCAGGTCCATGACGAGCTTGTTCTCGAAGTACCCAGCGACGAACTGAAGGCAACAGCAGTGTTGGTCAAACGTGCGATGGAGTCGGTCATGGATCTCCGAGTTAAGCTGGCGGTCGATGTCAGCGCGGGGACAAACTGGTGCGATGTCCAACCGCTTTCCGGGGCCGACATGGCGGGAGAGGATGCCTGATGCCCGAGCTTCCAGAGGTCGAGACGGTTCGCCGCAGCCTCGTACCGGTGGTCAAGGGGCAGAGCATTGTGCGCTGCCTCATTCTCTATGATCGAGTCCTTCCTCTAAACGAAAAGACGGTTTTTTGCGCCGATCTAGTAGGCCGAGTCATCTGTGATCTAAGGCGCCGAGGCAAGTACTTGGTGTTTGTCTTGGACAACGCGCAATACCTTGTGATTCATCTCCGTATGACAGGGCAGCTGCTGGTATACGGCAACGATGCACCGGCTCCCCACAATCATACGTCAGTCATTTTGAGTCTGGACTCGGGCCAACAACTGCACTTTCACGATCAGCGCCGTTTTGGCACGTTTTACCTTGTTTCTGAGGAGGATATGGACTCTATTGAAGGATTGCGGACACTAGGTCCCGAACCTTTATCTGATTTCTTTACGATTGACTGTCTGCAGAAAGCAGTTCAAAGCCGAAGTCCCATAAAGAGCATTCTCCTTAATCAAAAGCGTATCGCTGGTTTGGGGAATATATACGCTGATGAAGTCCTATTCCAGGCGGGGATCGCGCCTACTGTGCTAGGTAGTCATGTGAAACGGGCAGCACTCGAACGGCTCCACCGTTCAGTACAGATAGTGCTGCGGGAAGCCGTTGAACTAGGCGGCTCCACTATCCGAGACTATGTCGACGGTCATCATACTCGCGGCGCTTTCCAAGATCGGCTCCAAGTCTATGGACAAACCGGCAAACCGTGTCCGCGCTGCGGGACACGTATCGAACGCCTTAAGATAGGCGGCCGCAGCAGTCACTTCTGCCCCCACTGTCAGAAGGAGGACGGCCAATGATTGGGTTGACAGGCGGTATAGCCACTGGAAAGAGTACCGTTGCCGGCATGCTGCAAGAGCGCGGGGCCTACGTTCTAGATGCCGATGTTTTAGCACGTTCCGTCATCGAGCGGCCCAGTAAAGGCTACCGACAGGTTGTAAAGGCTTTTCCTGAAGCTGTGCGGGCCGACGGATCACTTGACCGGAAAAAACTTGGTTCGATCATCTTCAACAGTAACGAACGCCGCAGAGTCTTGGAAGGGATCATCCATCCGTTAGTCATCCAACGAATGCAGGTAGAGGGCCGAGCTGCTGAACAAGACGGTCATATGGTCGTATGCGACATCCCGCTTCTGTTTGAAACAAACTGCCAGGAATGGCTAGATTCAGTGTGGGTCGTGTACACCGATCCACGAGTTCAGCGACAGCGGCTCTTGGCAAGAGATGGGATGGAGGCCGACGAAGCGGAGCGCCGGATTCAAGCACAGATGCCTCTAGAGGACAAGCGGGTGCGCGCAGATGCCGTCATCGACAACTCGGACTCGCTGCAGGAAACAGAAGAGCAGGTAGAGCAGCTCTGGCACGCTCAACTGCGAAGGAGACAGCATGCAGACAATAGCACTCATCGCCCATGACAAGAAAAAAGATGATATGGTAGCGTTCGTGCGAAAACACGAAGCCTTACTGGCCGAATTCCGACTCGTAGCCACAGGAACGACAGGCAGCCGAATCGCTGCTGCCACTTCGCTACCCATTGAGCGAGTGTTGTCCGGGCCCTATGGAGGCGACCAGCAGATAGGAGCGCGCGTAGCAACTGGAGATGTCCATGCAGTCATTTTTTTGCGGGATCCATTGACTGCACAGCCGCATGAGCCAGATATAACGGCTCTCCTGCGCGTCTGCGATGTGCACAACATACCGCTGGCTACGAATGAGGCCACGGGAACTAAGATCATCCAGACCTTGGGCAGCGCTTGGACAGACTGTGGGGGATGCCTGTGAAACAGCTGTTTTGGGTACTCGTCGTGCTCAGCCTTATGGTCCTATTGGTCAACAATCTGTCTCTTGAGACTGTTTTGCGGCGAGTCTACCCGCTGTATTACACAACTGTGATTGCCGAAGAGAGCGAGAAGCACGGTATCGATCCCTTTCTCGTAGCGGCTGTCATTCATGTAGAGAGTCGCTGGCAGAGCTCTGCTGTATCGCCGAAAGGGGCTGCCGGCCTCATGCAGCTAATGCCGGATACAGCTCGCTGGGTAGCGGTACAGGTACGAGCCGACTATTCACCCGACGCGTTGATGGATCCAGCTGCCAATATTTTGCTGGGGGCCTGGTACCTTTCCTATTTACTGGAAATATTCCCTACACTGCCCGCCGCCTTAGCCGCTTACAATGCGGGACAGGGCAATGTACGCCGTTGGCTGGCCGACGGGCGCTGGGATGGTTCATTGAAAACGGTAGACTGCGTTCCTTTTCGAGAAACGCGCACATATATCCGCCGCGTCACGCATATTCGCGACTTCTACACACGACTGTATAATTCGGATTGGAACCAGGGAGAGGAGACGGCTCGTTCGCTATGAGAAAAATTGGAGCAGAGAAAGAGGTA
Organism: Limnochordia bacterium; assembly: GCA_007132635.1. Classification (GTDB taxonomy): domain Bacteria; phylum Bacillota; class Limnochordia; order Darwinibacteriales; family SLO01; genus SLOG01. The sequence continues at coordinate 292 of SLOG01000283.1, read as the reverse complement.
CAGGACTTTCAGGTGACGGACTCAACGCGGCTCTTTTCGGCTGAACACGATGAAATTCGCCGTGGGATGACAACAGACGTGTATTTCGTCAAGACCAAGGAAATCTTAGAGAAACAAGGACATGGAGCTACGGAGGTAACCGCCGAAGTGTTCGCACGCCGCGGTGGTGTCGCTGCCGGAATCGAAGAAGTCCGTCGTCTCCTTGTCGACGAAGACGTAGAAGTGCATAGTGTCCCGGAAGGACAGCCATTTGATGCCAAAGAAGTCCTCATGAGAATTCGCGGCCCATACG
>SLOG01000030.1 GCA_007132635.1 Limnochordia bacterium | reverse complement strand
GGCGTAATGGGACCCAACTATGCGGCTCAGGGTAACATATTGGTGTCGGAAGCCACGGTGCAGGCAATGGGCAGAAGCTTTGAAAAGACCGATGGTGGTTTGGCCGAACGACTGCTGGCTGCTTTGGCTGCTGGTCAGGCAGCGGGCGGAGATTCCCGGGGCAAACAGTCTGCTGCTCTGCTAGTTGTGCGGGAGCAAGGCGGTTATGGTGGCTATAACGATAGGGCGGTGGATCTGCGGGTCGATGATCATCCCGAGCCTATCAAGGAACTCATGCGGGTGTATGATATCCATTCGCTATATTTTGCGGACCCGGCCACTGCCAAAGTGGTTCCGATCGACGCAGCCACCTATGCAGACATTGTCAATGCCTTGGCAACGTTGAACTTTCTCAACGACGCCAAAGGCGCCGAAGACACAGTATATGAAGCTCTTACAGCCTTTATCCACACAGAAAACTTTGAAGAAAGGCAGCGCCCTAGGGGCGAAGTGGACCAAGCCGTGCTGGCTTACCTGAAACAGCAAGCAGACCAGAAACTTTGAGCGGTTGGACGATGGAGCTTGGTTGGGGCGGTGACCACTTCAACGGCAGCTTCCGGTTTCTGGGATTGTAATACAGATCCCTAGTATACAGAATGGAGTTTTCTATGGGAAAAGAGATTCAGTGGAATGATCAAGTGGATGTACTTATAGTCGGCAGTGGCTTTGCAGGGCTGACAGCGGCCATTGAAGCTTGTGAATCTGGGAAAGACGTAGTAATCATCGAAAAAATGAAAAGAGCGGGTGGTAACTCCGTTATTAGCGATGGAGGGATCGCAGCGCCCGGTACCAAGCTCCAAAAAAAGAGGGGCATTGAAGACAGTGAGAAGATGATGTATGACGATATGCTAAAGGCAGGCCTTGGACTGAATCATCCTAACCTGTTGCGTACTGTCGTATCCAATGCTAGAGGCGCCTTTGAGTGGACCCTTGATGCTCTCGATGTGCCTTATTTGGATCGGGTTGATATATTTGGCGGGCATAGTGTCCCAAGGTGCTATACACCAGAAGGTGTAACTGGTGGGACTATTCTAAAGAAACTGCTGCAAAAAGTTGATGAACTAGGGATTCCTATTCTTTACAGCACCTCTTTTCGATCCATCATGACAGATGAACAAGGCCACGTAACAGGCGGTAATGTTTTGAAAGAGTACGATTATAAAACCGATACAGGCATCCCAGCCAAGATCAAGACCAAAAGAGGCATAATACTCGCTTCAGGTGGTTATGGGGCAGATGTGCCTTTCCGATCCATTCAAGACCCAAGGTTGGACGAAACGATCCAGACAACCAATAAGCCTTTCGCGACAGCTGAGGTTTTGAGGGCGGCCTTAAGCATTAATGCTGCATCGGTTCAACTGTCGCACATTCAGCTTGGGGCCTGGTCGTCACCAGACGAACATGGTTTTGGACATGGCCCACTCTTTGCGGACTACATTTTGTTTCAGTATGGTATGATCGTTGATCCCCATACGGGAGAAAGGTTTGTCAATGAATTGGGGGATCGCAAACAATCGGCTGATGCCATCTTACGTACAGGGCACCCTTGTATCGGCATTGCTGATGATAGATCCGTCAAATACTCTGGTTGGGACATATCAAAAGCCATTCGAAAAGGTGTGGTAAGAACATTTGACTCCGTGGATGACCTAGCAGCGTTTTATGATATGAATACCGCAGTCCTTCAAGCATCAATTGGCCGCTATAACGGTTTCGTTCAAAAGGGCACCGACGATGATTTTCAGAAACCCATTGTGGATGATGCCTCTCCCATCGAGAATGCACCATTCTACGCCATGCGCCTATGGCCTAAAGTCCATTTTACTATGGGCGGTCTATCCATTAACGAAAGATCGCAGGTCTTGGATTTTAGCGGGAATACGGTTGATGGGCTATATGCAGCTGGCGAAGTCGTCGGCGGTGTCCATGGGGCCAGCCGTTTAGGTAGCTGCGCCATTACCGAATGCATTGTCTTCGGAAGGATTTCCGGACAAAATATATAGACAAACGGGCACCAGCCCCTCCGGCAGAGAACACGTTCGCCGCTACTTCCACCCTGCTGTCACGAAGTTTTCAACCCTTCAGTCTTTTGGGCTTCCAGAATTGGTATGGCATCCATGCGGTAAAGAAGTGGCCAAATGGTTTCTTGCGTATGTAGCGTCAACAAGTGTTAATGGAGTGACCAACCGCCGTCGAATACGGAAAATGGGAAGGTCTTATCCAAATCGCACCTCATTCAGTGGTCATTACGCCCTTAAAGATCGAAAACTTGGTTCATGTGCAGCGGGCTCCGCGTTTTTATGGTGATGTGTCACTCCGGAATGGTAAGCAGTATTCTTTGGGCTACGATCCGCGGTTGACATTCTTGTAAGCTGTGGTATTCTTATGATAAATGAATACGATATCGGTGATGAGAAATAGTAGCTATGAGACGATGGCCCAGCGAATCAGGGGTGGTGTGAGCCTGATCCAAACCGATTATAGCGAATGGATCTCGGAGATGCGTTGCGAAATCTGCGGAGAGTAGCAACAGCCGGAGTTCCCACGTTAAAGGGATAGGGTATCGAACCATTGGTTTCTGTACCTGATTAAGTGAGATAGCGCTTACTGTCTTTGTTAGGTGGCATCACGAAGCGAACACTTCGTCTTACTGCAGGATGAAGTCTTCTTTGCTGCTAGGCATGTATGTTCTGCTATCTAAACTGGGTGGCACCGCGGAATAAGGCATTTCGTCCCTTGATAGGGATGGCATGCCTTTTTTTGTTACCCGCGAGGAGCTGAAGTGTATGGCAGCAATCTAGCCGTTAAGGTAATGCCGGAAACTATGCCTCTAATCTTATTATACGAGGAGGGCTTCACTTGAAAAAACTCATGATTTTGCTGATTGTCGTGTTATTAGCGGGAGCGTTTTCTCTCAGTACGGCCGCTTCGACTGGGGAGATCGTTATCGCTATTCCCAACGAGCCGGCCAACTTAGACTTGCATCGCGACACTCCCAGACAGACAAAGAAGATCCAGCACTTCCTCAATGACCCGCTGATTTTCCAGGACCCTGACACTCTTGAGTATATGCCGGGGCTCGCCCATAGCTGGGAGATCTCCAGTGATGGGCGGATATGGACGTTCCACCTTCGTGAGGATGTCCTCTTCCACAATGGAGACCCCCTGACTGCAGAGGATTTTCGCTACACCTATGAGCGTATTCTTGATCCAGAGACACAAGCAATGGCTGCCCGTTCGGATGTAGGTTCACTCGAGTCTGTCCGGGTGCTTGACGAGTACAGCTTTGAACTCCACTTTGAAGAACCGTTTGCCGCCTTCTACCATTGGTTGGCCCATGGCTGGCTGATGCCGCTTAATCAACGGGCGGTAGACTACCACGGTGCCGACTATGGTCAAAACCCAGTCGGTACAGGCCCCTTTATGTTTAAAGAGTGGAGACCTGGCCAATATATCCGGCTTGTTCGCAATCCCGACTATGCCTGGGGACCAGCCTTCTATGAAAACCAAGGTGCACCGTACGTCGATGAGATCGAATTCCGCGTCATCAGTGACCTGGGAACAACTCTAGTCGGACTTGAAACCGGTGAATTAGATGGTGCAGACCATGTGGCAGATAAGGACGTGGAAGCGCTCCGGCGCAACCCAGACATCGATCTGTTCCGTACCTATGTCCCAGGCGTCGGCCTCTATGGTGCGTTTAACCACACGAGCCCTTTGTTTAGCGATGTGGATGTTCGCCGGGCGTTTATTCATGCGGTTGACAGAAATGTGATGGTGCAAGTAGTCAAGCAGGGTAATGCAGTCGTTGCCTATGGACCCTTTCCCTACTTCTTCCTCGGCTTCGATCAAGACGTAGAAGAATACGGATACCCCTATGATCCGCAGCAGGCGAATGCGATCCTGGATGAAGCAGGTTGGGTTAAGGAGGCCGATGGAATTCGAGCAAAGGACGGTGTGCGGCTCTCTGGACTGTTTTTAGTGAGGAACCGCAACGACTACATCTTAGCGGCCCAGTTGATTCAGAACATGGTCGGTGAGATTGGGATTGACCTTGAACTGCAAATTCTTGAGTTTGGCGCCCTATCTGAACAGTTGTTCGCCGGCAGGCATGACTTTGCCCTGATGGGATATGGCACCGGCGAGCCTGATGCCCTGAATCTGTTCATGCACTCCAGTCAGATTGGCCGTTGGAATATCGCGCATGTGTCTGATCCGATTATCGACGATCTGCTCGGCCAAGCCAGGGTGGCAACGGATCTGGCAGAACGGGCTGAACTATATCGGCAATTCCAGCGCAGGGCAGTCGAGGACTTGGCGGTCTGGCTGCCGATATATACGGATATCCAATACACCCCAATGAACAGCAGGATCACAGGAGTGGAGATTCACCCCCTTGGTTGGCTGTTGCTGAATGATGCCCGAATCGTCCATTAGAAAACAGGCGGCTGCGGAAGCGCGCTTCCGCAGCCGCCTGTTTTCTAATGGACGATTC
>SLOG01000284.1 GCA_007132635.1 Limnochordia bacterium | reverse complement strand
GGATTTGTTGAGTCTCTTCCATAACACGAAACAACAGGGCTTTGGGTATCGGCTTATCGGTACGTACGGGCAGAAGCGGATGATGAGCGCCTTCGATGCGGATAGTAGTCGTCAGTGTGCGGACAGGGTTTTCGTGTTCAGCTCGAGCATAGTCCAACCCCCTGGCACAACGGTAGCTGGCAATCTTGACTATGGTGTCGCTGGCATCCAGTGAAATACTAATCTCGCAGCTCAGGGGGCACACAGTGCAGACGACGATTTTGTCATTATCCAACGTTCTCCACCTCCCTTTCCACCGCCACAGTTAGTGAATCTGAATCAAGACGAGAAAGAACTTTGGGGGTTAGTTTCACCTGGATCATTTCGCTGGGTCGCACAGATTTCTGTTTAAGCGAGAAGAGTCCGCCGATGTTTATGGTCACATTGGTTTCTGGTTGGGTAACTCGCATATAGAGTTTTGCGGTTTTTTCGGGACTCACATACTGGGGCAGCACGTAGCGCACGCTCTCTCCCGCCTTGACGGTGATAATCCGCCGGCTCTGCGTAGCCTGGGCGTCCGTCCATGCTGCTGCATTGGTTCCGGCTGTCTCGGCTTCTTCGGAAACAAAATCCACCAAATCGTGTACGTGCAGAACGTTTCCGCAGGCGAATACGCCGGGAAGGCTAGTCATAAGGGTGTGATCGATTAAGGGACCATTGGTTATGGGATCAAGCTCGATTCCAGCCTGCACCGAGAGCTCGTTTTCGGGGATGAGTCCCACAGACAACAGCAGCGTATCGCATGGAATGGTACGCTCAGTCCTTGGGACGGGTTTCCACGCAGCGTCAACGTCGGCTATTGTAACAGCCTCCACTCGATCCCGTCCATGGATCTCGACGACGGTGGCGCTAAGATGCAGTGGGATGTCAAAGTCGTGCAGACACTGAACCACGTTTCGAGTCAAACCAGCTGCGTAGGGCAGCACTTCGACAACCGCTTCTACGGCTGCCCCCTCTAAGGTGAACCGTCTGGCCATGATGAGTCCAATGTCGCCAGAACCGAGGATGACGACGCGTTGTCCTGGCACGTAGCCCTCGATGTTGACAAATCGCTGCGCGGCTCCGGCTGTCATAACACCGGCCGGACGGTGGCCTGGTATGCGGAGGGCTCCTCGGGTGCGTTCTCGGCAGCCCATGGCCAGCACGACCGCTCCGGCCTCAAAACAGAGCATGCCGTGATCTTTGTTTATGGCATAGACAACCCTTTTATCGGTCAGTTCTAGGACCATAGTTTCCAGATAGACGTCAATGCCGCTGCTGGCCAGTTCATCGATAAAGCGCTGCGCGTATTCAGGTCCAGTCAGTTCTTCACGGAATCGGTGAATGCCGAAACCGTGGTGAATGCACTGCTGGAGAATGCCCCCTAACTCCTCGTTGCGTTCGAGAATGGCAACCCGCTTTGCTCCCTTTTGTTTTGCGGCCAGGGCGGCACTGAGACCTGCGGGGCCTCCGCCAATCACGAGGACATCAGCTGATAATGTTTTCACGTGTCTGCCTCCCCACCAGTTCTTTAGCTTGATACAGAACCTGTTCGGATCCACCGCCGCGCTTGGTCACAGCTGTCAAGGGTATTCCCAGTTCACGAGAAAGAATCTGCATAACTAACGGTTGGCAGAAGCCCCCTTGACATCGTCCCGCACCAGCACGGACTCTGAATTTCACGCCGTCAATAGTCCGTGCTCCTCGCTGGATAGCATCGACGATTTCCGCTTCAGTAACGGTTTCGCAGCGGCACACAATTTTTCCGAAAGAAGGATTGTGTTCGATCAGTGCTGCCTGTTCGGTTCGGGGCAGTCGATGAAAGCGAACAACAGGGCGGCGCCGACCGCAGAATGTTGGATCGGGTACCAGGTCCAGACCAGCCTCCTTCAGGAGTGCAGCACACTGAAGCGCAATGGCGGGAGCGGCGGTGAGGCCAGGGGATTCGATGCCCGCCAGGTGGACGATCTGTTTGGAGACTGGTGAATAGTCAATAACGAAGTCGCCCCGATCGCTGGCCGCCCTGACTCCAGCGAATTGAGTGATTATCCCTGAAGGACTTAAAGAAGGCACCAACTCGTGTACTGAGTCAAAGATTCGCTTGAACCCATCTTGTGTTGTGGTCATGTCATCACGTGCGTCGACATTGTCGCCCGTTGGGCCAATCATGACGTTGCCTTCACTTGTAGGAATGACCAAAATCCCTTTGCTCACGGCATTCGGAACCGGGAAAATCGTATGGTTAACAACGCGAATGCTTTTGTCAAAGAGGTATTCCTCGCCTTTCCGCGGCGTGATTGTGAAGCTAGTGTCGTTGAAAAGGCGGGCAATCGTGTCGCTGTGCAGGCCAGCGGCATTCACGATGAAGCGTGTCTTCAGATTTCCGTTAGGGGTCATAACGATGAACCCATCGTCTTCTCTCTGGATAGCTTCGACTGGACTCTCTGCCAGAAGCTGTACTCCGTTGTCCACAGCATTCTCCATGGCGGCTGCCGCTAGTTCGAAGGGTGCCACTGTTCCGCCGGTTGGAGCTAAGAGAGCGGCTGTTGTGGAAGCACTCAGATTCGGCTCTAGCTCCCGGAGCTCGTCTTGATAGACAATTCGCAGGCCTGGTACGCCGTTTTTCTGGCCTTGTGCTCGGTACTGCTCAAGAACAGGTATTTCCTCTGGTGAACGAGCTACCATGAGAATGCCGTTTTGTTCGAAGCTGACATCCAGTTCGTCGCAGAGTTCGGGGTACAGCGCGTTCCCCTCGACACAGTACTTCGCCTTTTCACTGCCAGGCTTGTCGTGGAATCCGGCGTGCACGATACCGCTGTTAGCTTTCGTAGCTCCCCAGCCGACCTCTGCATCCTTTTCCACGAGCCAGACATCTAGTTTATAGCGGCTGAGTTCCCGCGCCGCAAGTGTGCCGATAACCCCTCCACCGATGATTACGACATCTGTTTGGATCTGCTTTACCATCGAAATCCTCCTTCATTCTTAGATGCTGCCGCCGCCTTTGAAAACGAGAAACGTCCCGCCTTGTTGGGCATCATTAAGACACCCAACAAGGTAGGACGTTTCTCATTATCTCCGGTCCTTACCAACTGTCAGTTTATTTAAACAGCGTGCAGCTCTCTGTTACCCTCGTCAACGTCTTAGGAAGCTTCGTCTTTTGAGAGCAGATGACAGGAGCCGAAATGGCCTGGTCGAATCTCGAGCCATTCTGGTTCTTTGCTGCTGCAGATGTCCATGGCCTTTGGGCAGCGGGTATGGAAGCGACAGCCGCTGGGCGGGTTTATCGGACTAGGAACGTCGCCCTTCAAGATAATCCTGTCTGTCTTTACTGTCGGATCTGCAACCGGTATCGCTGACAGAAGGGCCTGCGTGTAGGGATGGGACGGAGACGCATACAGTTCATCCTTCGTTGTAAGCTCGGCAATCTTGCCCAAGTACATGACGGCCACCCGATCGGAAATATGCTTAACGACGCTGAGGTCGTGGGCGATAAAGAGGTACGTCAAGTTGAACTCTTCCTGTAGATCCTGCAGCAGGTTAATAACCTGGGCTTGAATCGATACGTCAAGAGCTGATACGGGTTCGTCGCAGACGATAAGCTTGGGATCAACCGCCAGTGCACGAGCTACGCCAATACGCTGCCGTTGCCCGCCAGAGAATTCATGGGGGAAACGCCGCGCATGGAAAGAGTTTAGGCCTACAACATCCAAGAGCTCTTGGACACGCTTCTCTTTTTGTTTGCCTTTAGCAATGTTGTGGATGTGAAGCGGTTCGCCAATGATATCTCCGACGGTCATGCGCGGGTTGAGCGAGGCATAAGGGTCCTGAAAGATGATCTGAATATCCTTGCGTAGTTCACGCATTTCATTCTTTTTCAGATCGAGGATATTTCGCCCGTCGAAACGGATCTCTCCCGATGTCGCCTCAATCAACCGGAGGAGCATACGCCCTGTCGTGGACTTGCCGCACCCGCTCTCGCCAACGAGGCCGAGAGTTTCACCACGGAAAATATCAAAACTGATATCATCCACTGCTTTAACGGCACCGACTTCCCTTGAGAAAATGATGCCTTTGTTGATGGGAAAGTACTTCTTGAGGTTGCGAACCTGCAGTAAAGCCTCTGCTGATGCTGCACCGCTCATGGGTTAACCCACCTCCTTGACATCGCTCTTGTAATCCACGATTTTCCAACAGGCTGATAAGTGGCCGTCACCTGCCGGAAATGACGGAGGTTTCGTAGCGCGACAGATATCCTGCGCATAAGGGCAGCGAGGGTGAAATCCACAACCGACCGGAAAATCACCCGGCGTTGGCACGGTCCCCGGTATCGCCTGCAGCCGTTTTGTCTGGGCATCAAGACGAGGTATCGAACCCAACAAGCCCAAAGTATAGGGATGTTGTGGGTTGCCAAAGATGGAGACCGTGTCGGCATACTCGACGATCTTCCCAGTATACATGACGGCAACTCGTTCCACCAACTCAGCGATCACGCCGAGGTCATGGGTGATCATCATGAT
>SLOG01000332.1 GCA_007132635.1 Limnochordia bacterium | reverse complement strand
GAAGAAACAATGGGAACAGGAGAAGGGCTCCAATACCCTCTACCACGAAGGTTAGAGTAATCACCTGCCGCACAAGGCGTACGACTCCCGAGAGGTAGTTTTGGTTCAGATCCTCCTGCAGAAATAGGCGGCCACGCAAACCAACCTTCCTCCCTAACAGGAAAGCAAACATTGTAGACATAGTCATCACACCCAAGGCGCCAACCTGCACCAAAGCAAGCACGACGATCTGTCCAAAAACAGTTAGGTCAGCCGCCAAAGAGACAACGCTGAGACCCGTTACACACAATGCACTGGCGGCCATAAACACAGCGTCGACCAGACTCATTGGGTCACCCACCGCCGCGTAAGATGTCCTCAACAGAAGCACACCGAAGGCAGCAATGAGCAAATAAGCGATCACTAGGAACTGCGCCGGCGACATCTTATCGGCTGCGAAAGACCGCGCGGAAGCCCAAATCGAATTCATGGAATCGCCTCCGCCCATTCGAATAGGAAAGCCGAAAACTATCTGTTCTCAACAGGAAGAGAACAGAGCTGACCAATGCAAAAAGGTGAAGCGGATCTATTTAGGCGTCCTGTGTCTGCTTTGCCATGGATGCCAGTTCGCTGAAAGCACCAGCATCGTTCACTGCTAGATCAGCCAAGACCTTGCGGTTGATGTCAATACCATTTCGCTTGAGTCCGTTTATGAACCGACTATAAGACAGTCCATTCATCCGAGCAGCCGCATTGATGCGCGCTATCCACAATCTGCGGAAATTTCTCTTCTTCTGCCGGCGGTCGCGGTAAGCATAGGTGAGAGACTTCATCACCTGCTGATTTGCTGGACGAAAGAGCTTGCTCTTCGCTCCAAAGTACCCTTTGGCTAACTTCAGAATTTTTTTATGTCTGCGGTGTGTAACAACTCCACCCTTAACACGAGCCATCGTTTTTCCCTCCCTGATTCACCATCTCGTTATCCATATGGCAGCATGCGTTTAATGCGTTTCTCGTCACTCTCATGTGCAATCTCCGAATGCCGCAGCTGCCGCTTACGCTTGGCCGACTTCTTCTCTAGAATATGGCTCTTAAACGACCGGTTCTTCTTGATCTTTCCAGAGCCTGTAAGGGTGAAGCGTTTGGCTGCACCTCGATGCGTTTTCATCTTTGGCATCTGTTTGTCCTCCTTTGCCCAATCTTCAACTACTCCACAGTAGTTTTCTGCTTCGTGTCCTCAGCTTTTGCCTTGGTGTTATCTGCCTTTGGCACGAGAACCATAATCATGTGCCGCCCCTCGAGCTTCGGAGGTCGCTCGATCACCCCAACCTCACTGACTCTATTAGCTAACTCCATCAATTTCGTACGCGCCAGATCAGCATGAACAATCTCACGCCCGCGAAAACGAACCGAAACCTTGACCTTATCGCCAGCCGTCAGAAACTTGATCGCATTGCGGAGTTTAACTAGGAAGTCATGCTCTTCGATTTTCGGGCTCATCCGCACTTCTTTAATGGAGATGACCTTTTGCTTCTTTCTTGCTTCCTTGTCCCGTTTGCTCTGCTCAAACTTGTGTTTACCGTAGTCCATAATACGACAGACAGATGGACGAGCGTTGGGAGCCACTTCGACGAGATCGAGATCCCGTTCACCAGCAATGCGAAGCGCCTCTTTAGCGTTCATCAGGCCTAACTGCTGACCATTCTCATCGACTACCCGAATCTCACGGGCCCGAATCTCATCGTTAATTCTCAGGTCCTTACTAATGTGCTATCACCCCTCTTAGAAAATGTAAAAGCGGGTGGACAATTCCACCCGCCAAAAAGACACCCTCTGCACCTGATTGAATGCGCGGTGCACTACAAATATAATCCGGGAATCTTGACCCTACGAGCTTCGCTGCAGGGTGAGAAGCGGTGGCTTCTTCTTCATCGATAAAATTATAGCACGTCACACGCAGGTCGTCAACTACAAGCATTCGCCAGGTGTCAGCGTGCCTTTGTCCGTATCTCTTCGGCAATTTGCGTTTCAAAGTCTTGTAAAGGCATCGCCCCTTGATCTCCCATTTGACGTGACCGCACCGCTGCCGTGTGACCCTCCATCTCTTGATCACCCAGAACCAGCATGTAAGGAATCTTCTGCAGCTGTGCCTCGCGGATCTTGTACCCAATTTTTTCGTTCCTCAGGTCGACCTCAACACGCACCCCTTGGGATAACAGTCGCTCCCGTACCTCTTCAGCGTACACATGATGACGCTCAGCGATTGGCAGCACACGAACCTGAACTGGGGCGAGCCAGACCGGGAAAGCACCAGCGTACTTCTCGATCAACATCGCCAGGGTTCTTTCATAACATCCAATGGAGGTTCGGTGAATCACCACCGGCCGCTGGCTTGATCCGTCTTTGGCCACATAGGTCATGTCAAAGCGTTCAGGCAGAGCGAAATCGATCTGCACTGTGATAATCGTGTCTTCTTTGCCATGAACGTTTCGCGCTTGAATGTCCAACTTCGGTCCATAGAACGCGGCTTCGTCATCGGCCTCGTCGTATTCCATCTCGAGGTTTTCTAGAATCCGCTTCATTTGCCTCTGTGTTAGTTCCCATGCTTCTGGGTTATCAATGTACTTGTCCTTCTTGTTTGGATCCCATTTGGAAAACCGGAACCAGATGTCATCTGTTAGACCAAGAGTCTCCATTACGTACTCGATCAACTGGATGACACCGCGAAACTCCTCCTCCAGCTGGTCTAGAGTGCAGATAAGATGCCCTTCGGAAATCGTAAACTGACGAACACGGATCAATCCATGCATCTCACCGGATGATTCGTTGCGGAAGAGCGGGGAGGTTTCGGCATAGCGAAGCGGGAGGTCGCGATAGCTTCTCAGGCGATTCTTATATATTTGAAACTGAAACGGACAGGTCATTGGGCGAAGAGCTAAGACCTCGTCCCCCTTGTCCTCATCACCAATGATGAACATGCCGTCGCGGTAATGCTGCCAGTGGCCCGAAATCTCATACAGCTCTTTCTTGGCCATAAACGGTGTCTTTGTATGCATATAACCCCGACGTTCTTCTTCATCTTCAATAAACCGCTGCAGGATCTGCAAAACCTTTGCTCCTTTGGGCATCAGAAGCGGCAGCCCCTGCCCCACGACGTCCGAAGTCATAAACAGCTCCAACTCACGCCCGAGTTTATTGTGGTCACGCTTCCTCGCTTCTTCTAGCTGCACTAGATATGCGTCAAGCTCGCCTTTCTTGACAAACGCGGTCCCGTAGATACGCTGTAGCATTGGCCGACTGTTGTCGCCGCGCCAATAGGCCCCAGCCGCGTTAAGGAGTTTATAGGCTTTCAAGAGCCCCGTGCTTAAAAGATGCGGCCCAAGACACAAATCAACGAAATCGCCTTGTCTGTAGATGCTGACGGAATCTCCTAACTCCTCAACAAGCTCGATCTTGTAAGGCTGCCCTTTCTCACGGAACAGCTGCAGAGCCTCCTCACGCGTGATCTCCTCGCGAACAATTGCAAGGTCTTCCTTGATGATCGAATCCATTTCCTTTTCAATACGTTCTAGGTCTTCCGGAACAAACGCGTGATCCACGTCAAAGTCATAGTAAAAGCCGTTGGTGATCGTCGGCCCGATGGCTAGTTGGGCTTGGGGCCATAAACGGAGCACAGCATGGGCCATTACATGTGCAGCCGTATGTCTTAAGACTGCTAACCCGTTTTCCGTATCCGCTGTTACGATCTCCAACTCAACGTCACTCTCACAGGCATAACCAAGATCGACCAGTTGACCATTTATTCGTCCGCACGCGGCCGCTTTAGCCAATCTCGGACTGATCGATTTCGCCACTTCCAGCACTGTCGTCCCTTTACTGACTTGGCGAACCGACCCATCAGGAAGCTGAACTCGGATTTCATCCATATCCTTTCTCCTCCATTTCTCCTCAAACTGCTTACCGCTGCAGAATAGTTCCCTAAACGACAAAAAAACTCCGTCCATCATGGGACGAAGTTCTCGCGGTTCCACCCAAGTTGACCACCCATTAAGGCAGCCCCCTCTTTGGAAATGTTGACCATTCTCAACAATTTCCTCTGCAGGTAACGGTGCCCCGGAAACGCCTACTCAAAAGTTCAGCGTCCAGCTCCAAGGTGGTATCACACAGCTGTCAACGTAAGGAGACTTGCAGCCGACGATCTCCTCTCTCTCACCGCACTCACCGTGGGACATATCCTTGTCATTGCTTTTCTCGTATGATTATCTTGAATAATACTGCGTTACGCAGTGTTTGTCAAGTCTTACATGCGCCACAGCACAAAGACTGCCTGCAGCAATCCGATGACACCGCCGAGCAGTGCGCCAAGATATTCAATATGTCTTAGCTCCTGCCTAGCCAGTCGTAAAACCATCTTCTCGAGATCGACCAGATCCAATGCGTTTATTTTCTCCTCAATCAACGATCCTAGACGAGCTTCTTTTTTTAGTTTTTCGAGCGTAGACTCCGAAGCACGGAGAATAAGTGTCCGGGACTCCTTCGCTACTACCTCCTGCACATAGTCTCTGGCAGCTATGCG
>SLOG01000153.1 GCA_007132635.1 Limnochordia bacterium | reverse complement strand
TCGCCTCCATCAGAAAATGCTCGTGTCACAGCATAGCGACTTCAATCTTCGGTCAGCGAAGAACGGATTCAAACACACGATAAAGGTTTTCGCCCATGATCTTCGCCACAATCCGATCCCCGTACCCAACATGCTCCAGTCTCTCGGCAACCAACGGCAAACGGGAGATGTCCTGCAGCCCTTCCGGGGTACTCGCAATACCGTCGTAGTCTGAACCCAACCCCACCGAATCGCTGCCAGCGACACGCACCAAGTAGCGGATTTGTTGAATCACATCGTCAACGCCTGCGTGAAGCCGCCCGGAATTGATGAGAAAACTCGGGTGGAAGTTCACACCAATAACGCCACCGCTGTCGGCAACTGCCCGAATCTGATCATCGCTAAGGTTCCGACGATGACGACATACAGAATGCGCATTGGAATGCGAAGCAATAAAGGGCTTCTTGCAGACTCGGACAACATCCCAAAAACCGGGTTCGGCGAGATGTGAGACGTCGACGAGCATACCTAACTCGTTCATAGATTCCACTACTAGACGCCCAAAATCACTAAGGCCATGGGGATTCGATTCAGCGACGCCGTCAGCTAAATCGTTGCGGTTATTCCAAGTGAGCGTCAGACCTCGCACCCCTAAACGGTAGAAGGTGTGTAGGTGCGAAATCTCGCCTTGGAGGGGCTCGCCGCCCTCGAGAGACAAAAGGCAGGCCAACCGACCTTCCGAACGAAACCGGCGCAGATGGCCGATATTCTCAACCATCCCCAGTTCACGAGGCAGGGTCCGAACGGACTCCCACATGCTTTCGATCATGCGCAGTGCTTGGTGCAGTGCTAGTCCCCAGCGGTAGTTGGGTTCGATAAATACAGCAAAGACCTGAGCAGACACTCCAGCTTTCTGCATCCGCCGCAGACAAACATGCCCACCTGAGAGCTTGTCAAGAGTAACTCCCTGGTCCACCATCCGCATCAATGTATCCACATGAGCATCAAACACATACATAGCGAAACCTCCCCAAACCAAGGTTCTGCAGAAACTACTCCTCAGCCTCCAGATATATGCGCTTGATGGACTCCGCACGGCCTGCATTGTCAACAACAACAAATACACCACAGAGCTGCATTGGACCTTTTGCTACAGTAAACCTGACGGGCAGCTGCGAACGAAATTTCTTTATTATCGCATCGCGCTCCACACCCAAGATCCCATCTCGAGGCCCGCACATGCCCAAATCTGTCGTAAACGCTGTTCCAGCTGGCAGAACACGCTGGTCACTCGTAGGAACGTGCGTGTGAGTACCAACCACAACACTCGCGCGTCCATCTGCGAACCAACCAAATGCCTGCTTTTCAGAAGTCGCTTCTCCATGAAAATCGACAACAATGAACGGGGTTCTCTCTGCCGCTTTTCGCTGCAGCTGGTCAAAACGGCGAAACGGGCAGTCAAAATCTCCCATAAAAACGCGACCGATAAAACTCATGACCGCCACCTCTTGACCGTTCACCGGAGCGAAATACAGTGAATTCCCAGGGGTCCCCGGTGGGTAATTGGCAGGTCGCAGTATGCGCGGCTCCTGGGCAATATAGCTCACCATCTCTTTCTGATCCCAAAGATGGTTGCCCCCGGTGATAACATGCACGCCCATTTCGAAGAGCTCTTCAGCTACCTTAGCCGTCAAACCAAAACCGCCAGCAGCGTTTTCTCCATTGGCGATAACCACATCTGGCCCATAGTCGCTGCGAATCTGCGGCAATCGATCCCGCAGCACTCGCCGGCCTGGACGACCGCAGATGTCTCCTAAAAGCAGTATCCGCACACAACACTCCTCATTTCTTCGACTCTAACAGGCTGTTGATTCCCGAAAAACCTTTGGAGAAGCCAGGCTGAAAACAGCCTGGCTTCTCAACAGAAAATCACTTAGCATATTCTATAGCTCGCGTTTCGCGAATCACCGTAACCTTTATCTGACCGGGATAGTCCAATTCGGACTCGATTCGTTTTACAATATCCCTTGCCGTTTGGATAGATTTCTTGTCATTAACCACTTCGGGTTTGACCATAATCCTAACTTCGCGTCCCGCCTGAATCGCGAACGACTTCTCCACACCTTCAAAGCCATTAGCAATCTCTTCCAGCTTTTGCAGACGCTTGATATACGTCTCGAGAGTCTCGCGGCGGGCACCGGGACGGGCAGCCGAAATCGAATCTGCAGCCGTAACCAGTACCGCCTCTACGGTCTCCGGTTCGTGGTCCCCGTGGTGACAGGCCATAGCATGGATTACTTCTGAGTTCTCCTTGTATTTCTTAAGGAGATCCATTCCAATCTCAATATGCGTTCCCTCGACTTCATGATCGACTGCCTTACCAATATCATGCAGCAACCCCGCTCGCCGGGCCAATTTCGCGTCGGCTCCCAATTCTGCTGCCATTATGCCCGCCAGATGGGCAACTTCCACAGAATGCTTGAGCACATTCTGACCATAACTCGTCCGGAACCGCAAGCGGCCGAGAAGTTTCACCACCTCCGGATGCAGACCGTGAACGTTAGTCTCGAAGGTTGCCTGTTCGCCCTCATCTCGGATGATAGCGTCAACTTCCTTACGAGCCTTCTCCACCATTTCCTCAATACGTGCTGGATGAATTCGACCGTCAACAATGAGTTTCTCTAAGGCAATGCGGGCAATCTCACGCCGCACCGGGTCAAATCCCGAAAGAATTACAGCCTCTGGTGTATCATCGATGATAAGGTCAATGCCAGTCAGTGTCTCAAGCGCCCTAATGTTTCGGCCCTCGCGACCGATGATCCGACCCTTCATCTCATCGTTAGGCAGATTCACTACGGAAACCGTCGACTCTGCAACATGGTCTGCCGCCGTGCGTTGAATTGCCAATGAAATGATGTTTCGAGCCTTTTTCTCGGCCTCTTCTCTCGCTTGAGCCTCGATTTCCCGTATCATCTGCGCCGACTCGTGCCGAACTTCGTCCTCTATTTGTTTCATAAGCACATTTTTAGCTTCATCGGCTGTCAAACCTGACAGCCTCTCAAGAACAGCTCGCTGTTCTTCCAAGGCTTGAGATACCTCAGCATTTGCCTTCTCAATGTTCTTTTCCCGACTATTGAGCGACTCTTCTTTTCTTTCTAGTCCTTCGCTCTTGCGGTCCAAGCTTTCCTCTTTTTGCATCAAACGACGTTCTAACTGCTGCAGCTCCGTCCGTCGTTCGCGATTCTCGCGTTCTACATCCGTACGAAGTTTGTGCATTTCTTCCTTAGCTTCCAGAAGAAGTTCTCGCTTTTTAGCTTCTCCCTGACGTTCAGCCTCCGAAGCAATACGCTTTGCTTCATCCTCAGCAGACTTAATCTGCGCTTCAGCGATTACCTTTCGGATCACATAGCCGGCAGCGCCTCCAACAAGAACAACCGCTAGGTATTTGAGAATACTTAGAGCAATATCTATTACATTCACCTCCCTGTCGAAGACTATGAGTAAAGAAAGCCGAGATAAATCCCGGCTCCCTGCATGAAACATGCATTTTCAAATCAAAGTACAAGTCTTTTGAGCTGAAAACCCTCGTCTTATTTTAGACCTTTTAGGGATCACTGTCAAGAGAATCACCAAGTGTCTCGTCTGCCGCAGCGGCAGCAACATCCCAGGTAAAACCGCGCCTCTGCAGAAACTGCAGGAGCTTCTGGCGCCGCCGTAAAACATCGTCTCTCTCGGAAAGCAGCTGCAGCTTTCTCTGCGCCGCCTTAACAGCGAGCTCTCTCTCCGCGTCCCGGGAGTTTAGCACCTCATTGATGACTGAATCCTCTGCTCCCTTTGTACTCAACTCATAGCGCAGCCCTAGATTCCCAGTGATTCGAAACCGGTTGCGATGCTGCACCCACATCTGTGCCGTCTTTCGATCGTCCAAATAACCAAGCCCACGGAGCCATGCGATCGTATCAGCTACCTCGTCCTCGGAAAAACCCTCGCGCCGGAGCCGGCCCTCTAATTCGGCCACAAATCTGTCACGGACTGTAAGAAGGCGCAGCGCCCTTTCTCTAGGACTCTTCTGATTTGTCTTCTTTGGACTCATCCTCTACAGGCTCCTTAATCAAACCAACAGCTTTTCGAACCTTCAACTCTATCTCTTGGGTGAGTTCCGGCTTCTGCTTCAAGAACTCTTTCGAATTCTCTCGTCCCTGACCCAATCGCATATCACCATAGGAATACCAGGCACCGCTCTTGTTCACAATATCGAGATCGGCCGCCATATCAAGAAGGCCACCTTCCCGCGAAATACCTTCTCCGTACATGATATCAAACTCTGCTTCACGAAATGGCGGAGCGACTTTGTTCTTCAAGACTTTCACTCGTGTCCGGCTGCCAACAACATCCGTACCTTGCTTCAACATCTCAATACGCCGAATATCCAAACGAACGGAAGAATAAAACTTCAAGGCATTACCGCCGGTCGTGGTTTCAGGATTACCGAACACCACGCCGATTTTTTCACGCAATTGATTAATGAAGATTGCCGTACAATTGGTTCGACTGATGGTAGCGGTTAATTTCCTAAGCGCTTGCGACATCAATC
>SLOG01000430.1 GCA_007132635.1 Limnochordia bacterium | reverse complement strand
GAGATACAAGCCGTGGTAGTTCATCCAGATAATCGCTTGGAAGTTTAGCAGCAACGAGATCAGCAGGGTCAGTATGATGCGGCGATCGCGCAGCAGCTTTGGCACAATGCGTGTGTAGTCAGAAAAGGTGTTCTTGAATTTCGCCGCCTGGTTCTGCCGAATCATGGCCTCGCCAACGGCTGACTCTTTTAGAAAACGATGGCGAACAAAAAACATCAAGGTCATGCTGATGACAGCAATCCAATAGATCTGGCGCATGGCTGCAGTCAGGCCGCTCTGCGCGATCAGGATGCCGGCAATCGGCGAAAAGAAACCCGGAAGCAGCCAGATAAGCTGGAGTACGCTGAAGGTACTCGTCCGCTGGTGATCCGGGGTTGCTTCCACGATCAGACAGTACCAGCTGACGCCAGCGATAGGAGCCAAACCGCTTACCATGCCAGCAGCCACGAAGTGCCAGTAACCCGAAGCCGAGGCCCAAAGAATGCAGGGCAGAATCCAGGCTGCACAGTCGGCCACCAAGAGCGTTGTACGGCGGCCGAACTTATCGGCGAGATGTCCTCCGACGAGGGCAGCCACCATCTGCACCGCCATGGTTATCGAAATCACCGAGCCAATCTGAACACTAGTGAGACCCAAGGACGACATGTACAGTGCACTGTATGTGGCGATCCATCCAAAGGGAATAGAGAAGAACGGCTGCCCCAGAAAAATCGGACGAACCCCAGGGCTGACATCGCGTAACACCGCTGGCATTGGCAACCGGGCCACAGGCAGCATCCTTTCAGTTTAAGGAAATGATGATTTAGCTGCTATAGCGTAGCAGATTCTCTGTCCAAAAACAAGCCTTCATAGGTTAAATCTTCGGGCTGTATTCGAAAGGAGTCCTTCCCTTGCTGCAAACCCTCAACACGTACTTGAATGACCACCGCGAACGACTCGTGGACCAGTGGTTGGAACTCACAGCGATTCCTGCACCATCCGGCAGCGAACAAGCCCGGGCTGCAGCGGTCGAAAGATTCTTCCAGGCCGCCGGCCTCCAGAACGTTCGGTACGACATGCACGGCAACATCATCGGGACTCGTCCGCACACTGCGGGCAGGCCCACCGTTGTCGTAGCCCCGCATATGGATACCGTTTTCGGACCCGAAATCAACACCAACCCTAGCCGTGCTGGAAACCGCATTTATGCGCCGGGCGTGCGGGACAATACAGCGGGTGTAGCCGTCACAATAGCGGCCCTACAGGCAATGCAGGCACTGCAGCTTCCCATTGCTGCTACTCTCGTCTTTGCTGCTACCGTAAAAGAGGAAGTCGGTCTGCAGGGCATGGGAGGCTTCCTGGACGGCTTCAAAGAGCCTATCGACTGTGTCATAGCGGTGGACGGCCACTTGGGCAGTGTAATCCACGGAGGACCCGGGATACGCTGGCTTGAGGTCACGATGGACGGGCCCGGCGGCCATGCCTGGCAGGACTTTGGACTTCCCAGCGCAGTGCATACAGCGGGAAATATAATCCACACCCTCAACAACCTCTCGATACCGCGGGAGCCCAAAACAACCTGGAATGTTGGAACCATCCGCGGCGGAACCGTCACCAATGCAATCGCCGAACAGTGTGTCATGACCTTTGACCTCCGTTCGGAGTCCCAGGCTGCGTTGGATGATCTAACCGACCAGCTCCAAAAGACGGTTCATAAAGAATGCAGTGATGCGGAGATCCGATACGGGGTACGCGAGTTAACCACTATACCCGCAGGCTGTCTCCCCGGAGGAGCCGATCACCCGCTAGCCAAAGCAGCCCGGGCAGTGTTAGCAGAGATCCATCAGCCCACAAACTCTGTCGTCTGCGCGGCAACGGATGCAAATCAAGCCCTAGCCCGCCGAATCCCGGCCCTTGCTATCGGCGGTACCACTGGCGGCGGTGTTCATACAGTTGACGAATACGCGAATGTAGAACCTTTCTTCAATGGAATCCGTCAGCTTGTGCTGCTGCTCGAGAGGATCCCGCAACTTCTGCAGGATTGACCTCTTCCAGCAGAGAATTACAGTGAGTAACAAACCAAGCAAGGAGCTGAGGGTTTTGGTACGAGTGGCAATGTTAAGCGAGTGGCATGTCCATGCTAAAGGGTATGCACGAGAGGTCCAGAACAATCCAGAAACAGAAATCGCCGTCGTTTGGGATAACGATGTCGAGCGAGGGAAAGCTTTTGCCGATAGCCTGGCGGTTGAATTCGAGGCTGACCTTGACGCTGTTTTACAGCGTAAGGATGTGGAGGCCGTTATGGTCAACACTCCCACGAATCTACACAGGGAAGTGATTATTGCTGCTGCCAAGGCCGGTAAACACATCTTCACTGAGAAGGTCTTAGCTCTGACGGTGGAAGACTGCCGAGCCATCGCCGACGCCGTGGCCAAGGCGGGAGTGAAGTTCGTCATTTCGTTTCCCCACCGCACCATGCCGCACAACCTCTTCGCCAAACAGGTGATGGACGAAGGGCTTATCGGTGATATCAATCTGCTGCGCATCCGCAATGCCCACGATGGAGCCAGCTCAAACTGGCTGCCGCCGCACTTCTACGATCCAGAAGCCTGCGGAGGCGGAGCCATGATGGACTTGGGAGCACACGGAATGTACTTGGCTCGCTGGCTCCTAGGGAAACCGACGGCTATCAGCGCAGCCTTCCAGAACGTGACTGGTCACGTCGTAGAAGACAACGCTGTTGCCTTAATCAACTTTGGAGACAAAGCCATGGCTATCAATGAAACGGGCTTCATATCCCACCGTAGTCCTTTTTCCCTTGAACTCTACGGAACAGCTGGGTGCCTGCGCATTGGCGGTCCAGATAACCGAGTCGAACTGTTTTCAACGAAACTCGAAACTGCAGGGGTCAACGGATGGATTCGCCCCGACCGACTGCCCAAACCTCTTCCCAGTGCTCTTGAGCAATGGTTGGACGGCATTCTGCGTGATGGGCCCATCCACTTCAACATGCATGACGCCACGCAACTCACCGAACTGATGGAAGGAGCGTACCGCTCCCACAAACTGGGGCAAAAGGTCTCCCTTCCGCTAACCTAATTCAAGTTCCGTCGTAACGGCTGCTTTTTTTCTTTCAGAGAGGATGCTATACATGCCAAAGATAACCTTCATGGGCGCAGGCAGCACAGTGTTTGCCAAGAACGTCCTGGGCGACTGCCTCGTCACACCGGCTCTGCGGGAGTCGGAGTTCGCTCTGTATGATATTGATGACGACAGACTCAAACAGTCAGAAGCCATGCTGAACAACATCAACAAGAATACAGGCGGTCACGGAACTATCAAGGCCTATACCGACCGTCGAGCCGCCCTAAAGGAAGCTGACTATGTAGTCAACGCTATCCAAGTCGGCGGTTACGAACCGAGCACAGTTATTGACTTCGAAGTTCCAAAGAAATACGGTCTCCGACAGACGATTGGCGACACCTTAGGCATCGGCGGGATTTTCCGATCCCTCAGAACCATTCCGGTTTTGTTTGACTTTGCCCGAGATATGGAAGAGCTCTGCCCGGACGCCTTGTTTCTCAACTACACAAACCCAATGCCCATTCTTACCGGTGCTCTGCTTCGGTATACAGATGTCAAAACGGTGGGACTCTGCCACAGCGTCCAAGGATGCGCATCCGGCCTTTTAAAAGGCTTAGGCATGTCCGACAACAACATACAATGGAAAATCGCCGGCATCAACCACATGGGTTGGCTCCTTGAGATCACCCGCGATGGTGTCGACCTCTACCCGGAGATTAAGCGCCGCGCGTTAGAACGGGAGACACCGCACAATGACATGGTTCGCTATGAGATGATGAGGCAGTTCGGGTACTACGTAACGGAGTCCAGCGAACACAACGCCGAGTATCTACCGTACTTCATAAAAGACAAGTATCCAGAACTCATCGAACGCTTTAACATCCCACTCGACGAGTATCCACGTCGATGCGTCAATCAGATTGCCAAGTGGGACAACATGAAAAAAGAGCTGGTCGAAAACAAGGATCTGAGCCACGAACGGACCCATGAATACGGCTCCTTTATCATGGAAGCCATGGAAACAGACGTTCCTTTCAAGATCGGCGGCAGCGTGATGAACACAGGCCTCATTCCCAACCTTCCCTCAGAAGCCTGTGTCGAAGTGGCCTGCCTAGTCGATCGCAGCGGGGTAACTCCTTGCTACGTCGGCAATCTTCCCGAGCAGTTGGCCGCTCTCAACCGCACCAACATTAACGTCCACCTGCTGACAATCGAAGCCGCAGTCACGAAGAAAAAGGAACATATTTACCATGCGGCCATGCTCGATCCTCACACTTCAGCCGAACTATCCCTTGATGACATTCGGGCCATGTGCGACGATCTTATAGACGCCCATGGAGACATGCTGCCGAAGTTCAAATAAGGCATTTGGATGAAAACAACCCATGGGAGATCCCATGGGTTGTTTTCATCTCAAAACTGTGTTGTGCTGCCTATGACTCAAAGGCACGCAGAGCTCCGGCAGCCGCTCGAATGTGATCGGGCGTCGTACCACAGCAGCCTCCAACTAGCT